>NZ_JBEXUG010000002.1:0-275219 GCF_040614315.1 Streptosporangium sp. NPDC006007
CTGTCTGAATACCTCATCCTTCAAGGATGTCACCTGGGAAAACAGTGCCTGATAAGTGGTCAAACCTATGTCACGCCCGCACTTCTTGATCAGTATTGAGGATGGGGGCATTGATTGCGGAATCAAGGACTCTGTGGATTCATGGTATTGGCGCTGTTTGATGGCTACGCGAACCGTGATCGTTTTCTGACGGCTACGGTTCTGGGTGATCGCCGCGAGCGTCATTCATGCGGTCGATGGCCTCGCGTTGAAGGCAAAAGCGGGCGTGGGCGTAGACGTCAGTGGTGATGGAGATGTGAGCGTGGCCGAGTAGAAAGTGTCCGAAAAGTTCCTAAATGAGGATGATGATGGCGTAGCGTCCCGTCTGGAAGTACGGGAGGTCGCCGATGCCGAGGAAGGGCGCTGCGTATCCGGCGGGACCTGTCCGATCCCGAAACGGAGGTTCGCGGGGCGGTGACCGCCACGCCGAGGCCGCGCGGTCTGGCATGCTGTACGTGATCTCGGCGAAGGACACCAAACCGCACCTTATTCCGATATACATATACGGATAAAGTGGGATTCCTTCCCTGCGCTGTTCGCTCAGTGGCCGCCCGCGAGCCCTTCGCTCCGCCCTACCATCTCCCTGCGGCGCTCAGGCGCGAGGGAGATCGGGGAGCAGGTGCGGAACAGATCGAAGCCGCAGGGGGCATTCGCGGTCATCGGATGGACGGCCCTGTCCGTCGTCGCGCCGGGGGCCGCCCACCTGCGCGCCGGATGGCGCAAGACCGGCCTGGCGCTGCTCTCCACTCACACGGCGCTACTGCTGGGCCTGCTCTGGACCGTGCTCACCGCCGACCTCGGCGAGCTGGCCGGGCGGCTGGTCACCTCGTCCTGGCTGACCGGCGTCACGGTGATCTCCCTCACCCTCGGCGTCGCCTGGTTCGCCCTGGTCCTGCACTCGTTCGCCGTGCTGAACCCCGGCAGGCTCCCGAGGGTCCGGCGGGCGATCGCGGGCGGCGTCGCGGGGGTGCTCGCGGTGGCGGCGCTGCTGCCGTTCGGTCTGGCCGGGCAGTACGCCATGGTTTCGCAGTCGGCGCTGGACCAGGTCTTCAACGCGGCGCCCACCCCCGCGCCCTCCCAGACCTCGGGGATCTCGGAGGCCTCGGCCCAGCGGGAGGAGGACCCGTGGGCCGGGCGCGACCGGGTGAACATCCTGCTGCTCGGCGGTGACGCCGGCGCCCATCGGGTGGGCGTGCGGACCGACAGCATCAACGTGGCCAGCATCGACGTCAAGACCGGCAACACCGTGCTGCTGAGCCTGCCGCGCAACCTGGAGAACGTCCGCTTCGTACCGGGGTCCCCGATGGCCAGGCGGTTCCCCGATGGCTTCCGCCTGCCCGCCAATCCCGACGGCTCGCGGGAGGACCTGCTGTTCGCGGTCTGGGAGTACGCCGACGCCCACCCCGAGATCTTCGGCGGTCGCAGGGGGCAGGGCACCAGGACGCTCATGGAGACGGTGGGGCACACCCTCGGCCTGAAGATCGACTGGTACGCCCTGGTGAACATGTGGGGTTTCGCCCGGCTGATCGACGCCATCGGCGGCGTGCGGCTGACCGTACCGCAGGACGTGGTCTTCGGCAGATACAACGAGGGCCTGGTCAAGGCGGGAACCCGCAGGCTGGACGGGGCCGACGCCATGTGGTTCGCCCGCTCGCGCACCTACAGCGACGACTACAGCCGGATGGGACGCCAGCGTTGCGTGCTGGGCGCCCTGCTCCGGCAGGCCGATCCGGCGACCGTGCTCTCCCGGTTCAACCGGATCGCGCTGGCCACCAGGGACCTGCTGAGAACCGACATCCCGCGCCCGATGCTGGAGCACCTGGTCCCGCTGGCCCTGAAGGTCAA
The DNA here is from genome assembly GCF_040614315.1 of Streptosporangium sp. NPDC006007. NCBI lineage: Bacteria > Bacillati > Actinomycetota > Actinomycetes > Streptosporangiales > Streptosporangiaceae > Streptosporangium > Streptosporangium sp. NPDC006007. The sequence goes on from NZ_JBEXUG010000002.1 coordinate 1,885, forward strand.
AAACGCCAGGGTGACCACTGTCCAGTTCGTCCCGCCGCTGATCAGCACCGGCTACCCCGACTGGCGGAAGATCCGCGCCGTCACCGCCCGGGCCGTCCGCGCCTCGGCGGCCTCCCCGGAGCGTTTCGACATGACCCCCGCCCCCATGGCCGCGCCCACCGCCTCACCCGCCACCCTCGCACCCTCGTGGGCCACCACCTCGCCCACTGGCACGCCCGCTACCTCACCCACGGCCGCTCCCACCGACACGCCGACCGCCGACACGGCCGACACGGCGGCCACCAGGCCGAAGGGCGGGTCTAATGCCAGGCGGAGAGGTCCGGCCGTGCCGAAGGGCATCACCGAGGGCTGCGCCTGACCCCCGACCGAGACGGACAGCCCCGGCACCGCCCGGAGAAGGCAGCCCAGGGAAGACGTCCGGGGAAGGGGCTCGGTCACGCCGCCGCATCTCGCCGGTTCGATTTCTTATCGATACGCTCTGAAACATCGACGGATCGCAGGAGAACGTAACCGCCGGCCTCCGCCGTGAGGTAAGAAAACCAAAGATGATGGCTTGAATGGACTCCTGGTTCGGGCGATCAGTTTCTCCCGACCGCCCGAACCAGGTCAGCGGTCGAACTCGCCGGTCTTGACCCCGCCGACGAAGGATCGCCACGCACCGGGGGTGAAGAGCAGCTTGGGGCCGCCAGGGTCCTTACTGTCACGAACAGCGACCACTCCGGGCAGGTTGGCAGCGACCTCCACACACTGGCCGCCGCTGTCTCCGGAACACGACGACTTCCGCCACTCCGCAGCACTCAGGTCCATTCCCGCCTCGCCTTCTCGATCATCTTGAGGGATATGTGCTCAGGATAGGCCCAGAGCCGTATCGCCTCATAGCGCTTCCACATCGCGGTCACGGAATCAAGATCCGTCGTGACTTGTCCATCAGCAGAGGATTCCGCGTGAATGGCGCCCGGCTTCCCGTCTGGAAGTTCAGCGATAGTGAAAGCACCCATCAGACCCGTGAGGCATTCCGGGCTAACGATCTGGATGGAAACGGTCGGCCTCCGAGCGGCTTCTAACAGATGACTGAGCTGCTCACACATCACCTCGGCTCCACCAACTTTACGGCGCAGGACGCCCAGGTCGACAAGCACAAGAACGAGCGGAGGAATGTCCTGGCCGAGAATCCGCTGCCTCCGCAGGCGAGCCTGAACACGCTCCTCCACCTCATCAGGAGTGATCTGGGGCGCTTGGCTGAAGAGGCAACGCGCATAAGCCTCGGTCTGGAGAAGACCTGGCAGCAGAAGCGGGTCCCAGGAGCGGAGGATGCGGGCGGTGGGCTCGATCTCCTCGGCCCAGCTCCGGAACCAGACCGGACCACCGGGCTGGGCGATGATGCGCTGGTAGAACCGGACGAAGGAGACGCCGTCGGCCGCTCCGAAGAGCCGGTCCAGCCTCTCGGCGTCGGACTTCGACGGGGTCCGGGTGGCCTTCTCCAGGCGGCTCACCTGGGTCTGGGTGCAGCCGAGGCGGGAGGCCACGGCGGTCTGCGAGAGCTGCGCGGCCTCTCGCAGGCGGCGCAGCTCGACGCCGAATCGCACGCGCGGGGACCCAGGGTCGAGAGCCGGCACCACTTCCATCGCATTTCCTCCCGAATTATAAAAAACGGACTTAACATCCCGCCGGGGATACCGAATTCAGTCCGGGGCAGACCAACGAGTGTCATCATCTCCCCTGCTCTGGACTGCCGAACCGGTCACCGGCCAGATGTCAGAAGGGCATCCTAAACGCAGATCTTCTCGTCCGGGAAGCGCAAAAGAGAAAGTAAGTCATCACCTTTCAAACCAGGAATGAATCACGTCGCCCGTGGATACGGCGGCGCTATTTCGCACCCCGGCTACTTGCGTTGGAAAGCACTTTGGAGGCGGCCTATGACGGCGGGCGAGCAGTACGAAAGGTTCGAGCATCTGGTCCGGCTGAGCTGGGCGCTGCACGCCCTCGGCGTCTGCACCTCACTGGTCCTCCCCGTGACCGGGCAGCCGGTCCTGGAAGTCCGGTCGGTGTCCGGCTCCCTGGTCCGCATCACCGTCATATGGCGTTCCGGCTGGGTCTTCACCTGGCGCCCGTGGTGGGCACGCTTATGGCTGTGGAACACGTGGGTGGTGGCCCACGCCGACAACGCCGCCGACATCATCATGGCGGAGGTAAGCGCGTGAGAGGCCAAGGGGCGATCCACCACTACGACGACCCGCCACGGGAGACCTACACAAATGCGCCGTACGGCACCTGGAAGCGAGAATTCCCAGGAAAGGAGATATCCATCCCTATCGCCCGAAAATGGGCACATAAAGTGCTCACCGGGCGAATCGCGGCTCCAGCTCTCGACGACGTGCTGCTCCTGCTGAGCGAGCTGGTCACCAACGCACTCACCCACTCGGACTCGGGGCGTACGCCGGACGGACAGGTCATGGTACGAGTGACCCACTCCCCCGGCGACATCCACGTGGAAGTGACCGACGGCGGGTCCGCCACCACCACACCAACCGTGCGCATGCCCGAATCCGACGACGACGGCGGCCGAGGCCTGTGGCTGGTGAACCTGCTCGCGACCGCGTGGGGGTCACACCGTGACGAGACCACCGGATCGGTCTGGTTCCAGGTGGCCAAGTGCTGACAGGCGAACACGGAAAGAACGTGGCGGCGGCGGCCCGATTGAGTGAAGATCGATACGTCTCAGCGTCACCCACCCCGCGGAGGTAAGGCATGCGCGTCACACGGCTACTGGCCATCGGCTTAATGCTGGCAATAGCGGCATCGGGATGCACCACTTCCGAGCCGTCCTTGAAGGAAGCCGCAGCAGAACTCCAGAAAGACACCCAACGCCTGGAAACCGACGACCTTTTCAAGAACCCCCTCATGAAGCTCCGCATCCTACAGCGCCCAGACAAAAACATTCCCTGCGCCAAGGACAAGTTCAGGCGGGTAATGCGGGCCACAGCTAACGACGAACGTGTTAATGAGCCGCTGTACGATCACTTGGAGCGGACCGAGACAGTGATGGAAAACAAACTCGTCCGTGCCCTCGGATACAAATTGGAGTTTGATTTCAGTCAATCAGATGCCGAGGATGGACGGTTCATCTACGGCACGAAGGAGGACCCAGCCATCAAGGTAACCGTGTACGTGGCCCCCGAAGCTCCCACCTGGCGCTTACATGCGATGACCGCCTGTTTGCCGCAGTGAGATAAGGATAATTCAACCCCAAAGGGTTATTTGCTCCTTTGCTTTTTCGCTAGTCTGGGCATCGGAAGAGTATTCGATTTTTTTATCAAATGCATCATTACCGTCTGTCCAACGTTCGTAAGGTGCCAGTTTTTTCCGGAGTACATCCTCCCATTTTTTGCCTTCACCGGTCTCCTTCTTCGCCTCGGCGAGGAGCTCGTCATAGGTCTTGAGGTTTCCGGTGTTCTTACTGATGAGCTCGGTGGGTGGGTCACTCGTCGGATAACCGGCCTCATAAAGGAGACATGCCATGTCGTACTTCTGTCGAAGAACGAAGTCCGACCGCACCCCGGTAGCCTTTTGTACTCGTGTCTCAAAACTTTCAGCCCAGCCGTCAAGAATTTTGCTTACACCGTAAGCCTTGGTGAGCTCCCATGTCCCCACGAGGGCGGCCTTGACGGGAATCTGGTCGATCACAAGTGAGGCCGTGTCCTTGACGAAGCCACGGACCAGTTCGTCTGTGGCGTCCCTCTCACCCCGCACGTCCAGGGTCGCCTTGAACTCCAGGCCGGCAAGGTTGCCGAACATTCTGGCCATGTTCTCGAAATATCGGGTCTTACCAAGCGCGTCCAATTTGGCTGCCGCCGTCAGCGCGTCGTAGCGAAATTGAGCCGCGACCTTGTCGAAGCGACCGGTGAGCTCCTCGACTCCGACGAAAGTTTTCATGAAGCGATAGGTGTCCCCCGGGCTGAGGTAGAACGCCGGGGTCACACCGGGAAGGGGTGCCCAGTTCTCAGGCATTGTGAATCCAGAGGTTCGGTAAACAGCCCTGTCGAAGCGGGCGCCCGAGGCGAGTTCGTGGATGTAGGACGTGGCGATGGAGGCCAGGGAGTCTCGGGCGAGTACCGGCGGATTGTCCCCCAAGAGACTCATGACCTTGATCACGTCCAGGGCGAAGGCGGCGGCGGCTGGGCTATGCTGTCCCGGCTTCTCCTCCACTGCCCCGGCGCCCGCCTCCATGGCCCGGCCGAAGGCGTCGGCCACGTCGTCCCCGGTCCCCACGGTCTTGGCGTAGTCGAGGAAGCGTTTCATCTTCTCGGTCCGGCTGAGCTTGATGTCACCCCCGCCCATTGTGGCGAAAGCGTCTCGTACCGCCACACCGTCCCCGGCGAGCACCTCCAGAGCCAGGGCGACCACGTCGGAGGACAGGCCGTACGCCTTCATCTCGGTGAAGGCGGCGCCGCGCCAGTCCTGGTGGGGGTTCTTCATGAAGTCGTCCAGGGCCAGCGCGCGGGCCGCCGCGACGCGCACCTTGGAGGGGGCGTTCGCGCCCTTGAGCAGCGCGAGGCGGTTCCACGCGGCGACCTTGCCGCCGACCGGTTTCACCAGGTCGGCCCTGACCTTGGCGAACGCCGGGACGAGGGCGGGGGCGCGCAAGGCCGCGCCCAGGGCTTTGCTGAAGGCGGCCAGGTCCTGCTTGGCGGTCTTGCTTCCGGTGGCCGCGATGACCCTGGGCAGGGCGTCGCGGACCTTCGACGGCAGCAGGGCGAAGAAGGCCGCGGCGGCCTGGGGGTTGTCGGCCAGCCGGGTGATCTCGTCGGCGTGCTCGTGGATGAGCGCGGCCTGAAGCTCGCTGTCGCGTTGCACCAGGATGTCCTGGCCGTACATCCTGGCCAGCCCCCGGGCGAACTCGAAGCCCTCCAGCTCGTCGGGCAGGCGGATGAGCCCCTGGCCACCGACTCCACCGTCCGGCTCCGCGGTGCACTTGGCCGGTGCCACGGCGGCGCCGCCCAGCTCGGGAGCGCCGCTACCCAGATTTCTGACCAGGTCGATCCGGTTGTGGAGCATGGAGACCTGGGTGCCGCCCCAGTCTGCGATGTGGGCGATCTCGCGCAGCGCGGGGGTGTTGATGCCGTGCCGGCGGAGCGTGATCTCGAACTCTCCGCTGAACGCGGTCAGCCGGTCGGCCGCGCCGCGCAGAGCGGTGGCCAGCTGTCCCATCTCGTCGGGGTCGATCCCGCAGAACTCTTCGGTGGGCGCCACGGAGTCTTCCCCTCAATGGTCACGGCGATCACGTGCGCCCGGCCATCTCCCGGCGCATGGCGTTCGCCTCGGTCTCGGTCACCAGCGGAGGATGCCGGCGCAGCTCCTCCTCGATCGCCTCCACCACCCGCCGGGCGAGCTGTCCCAGGCGCTGGTGCCGCTCTCCCAGCTCGGTGGTCCATGTGACGGCCGTCGGCCCCGTCCAGACCTTTCCCGACCGCATCGCCGCCAGGGCGTGCTGGTAGGCCTGCCGTACCTCGTGCGCCCTGGTTTCGGCCTCCAGCAGCAGTTGCCTCAACCGCTCGTGCCGAGGGCTGGGCACCATCCGCTCGGCCATGCCGCCCCGTCTCCCCAGACCCATTATGGACGAAAAAGCCAGATATCACACTAAACAGTGGACATTCATGACGACAAGACCCGGCCCCCGCCAGTGCCGCACTCCTACCGCCGTCGTTTCGTTTACTTCGCCCGCTTCAGCTAATGCGATTACGAGGGGAAGATAGACGTGCCCGGCATTCACGTCAAGCTCTCGATCGACCCGGGAGCGATAGACGCCCAGATCGCGGCCCGCGCCGCCAGGTGGATCGAGAATCGCCTCAGGCGGCACCCCGGCGAGGAGGCCGTCCCGCTCACCGTGGAGTCCGGCGACGAGGAGGCCCTGATTCTCCCGCGCGAGGCCGTGAACCTGCTCGCCTGCGCCCTGACACAGATCGCGGAGGGACGGGGCGTGTCGGTCGTCCCCTCGCACACCGAACTGACCACTCAGCAGGCGGCGGACATGTTAAACGTGTCCCGCCCCTACATGATCGGGCTGCTGGAATCCGGCGCGATCCCCTACCGGCTGGTGGGAAGACACCGCCGCGTCGCCGCCGAGGATCTCATGGAGTACACACGCCGACGATGACCGGAAGTGGCACGCCACCACCGATTATTACACCCGAAATATCGCGATACACCCTGGAATGAGCGGGGAGATCGACGTCGCAGAGAGGTAAAAAGTGTCGTTTTTCGATAGAAACATCGACGCCATAGAGACCGCCATCTCCATTGTGATCCTGGGAGGCGTCGCGGTCATTGTCGCGCTGTGCATCACCGGTCCCGCGGGCATGTTCATGTTCGTCGTCATAGCCGTCACCTCCATGGCCGGCCTCATCTTCCACGCCGTCCAGGAGACCAAGGCACGCTGGGACGAGGAAGACGCCGAACAAGAGGCGCTCTGGCAGGAGCAGCGGCGGGTGAACCGGGAGCGTGAGTTACGCCGCCGGATTGAGCGACGCCAGCAGGAGCGGTAGCCGCCGGTTCTCGTGTGATCGCGCTCGGGAATGTCGGGGGCTCCCCCTGCAGTGATCGCCATGAGGGATGAGACGGTGCTCGAACGTCCCGATGCGGCCCGGACCCGGCGCGAGCTGGAGGAGATGGTCGTTCACGATCGCCGCGACCCCTCCACGGCGACGGTGAGTTCGGGGAACACCCGACCGGCCGTTACACCCTGGGCAGGCTCGCCCCGGAGAGCGGGGTGGTCGAGCCGGACCCGACTGAGCCTGGACGGACCGGCCGAGGGCCGGCGGCTCGGTTCCCGCGCTGCACGCGAAGGTCGTCGCCGCGGACGAGGACGTCGCGCTGCTCGGCAGCGCGAACCTCACCGATCGGGCGCTCGCCCACAACCTCGAAGTCGGTGTGGTTCTCCGCGATCCCGACGTGGTGCGCAGACTCGTCGGGCATTTTCGCGCGCTCATACGGCCGCAGGACGGCCCGCTGCGGCCCGCCGGGTAACGGCCGGGGACGGCCCGGTCCCCGCTCCGCGCCGCCGGGAAACGTCACCGGTGACGGTCGTCAGATCGCATAGGAGTCCTTGGCGAGGCGGCGGACGCGGGTCACGTCGACGGTGTGGCCGAGGCCGGGCTGGGTGAGGGGCACAGCCACGACTCCGCCGGAGGCGCCGACCGGCGGGGTGACGATCTGGGCGCTGCGCGGGGGCTCGGCCACGTCACAGGGGAGCGCGCAGCCGGGCAGGCTGGCGGCGGCGACCGTCGCGGCCCTGGCCAGGCCGGTACCCCGGCCTCCGGCGCAGGCGATCTCCCAGCCCGCGGCCACGGCCCGGTCGTGCATCCGCCGTACCTCGCGTAAGGAGCCCACCTCCGCGGGGCGCAGCAGCAGCGCCCGGCCCGCGTCCGCGCTGATCGCCTCGTCGAGTTCGGCCATCGAGGACGCCTCAAGCAGCACCGGGGCCGCGACGCGCTGTTGCAGGTCGGCGTGGCCGGTGAGGCCGGCGAACGGGCGCTCGATGGACGAGAGCGTGTAGGCGTCCAGCGCCTCCAGGGCGTCGATGTCGGTGTAGGCGGCGCGGGCGTCCACGCCGATGCCGAGCGCGGGGTACGCCCGGCGGACGGCGCGGAGCGGCTCGATGTCCCAGCCGGGGTGGACGTCCAGTGTGACGTGGGCGTATCCGGCGCAGACATGGCGGTTCACCCGCGCGACCAGGCTCTCCAGGTTACGCTCGGCGCCGATCCTGACGGTGGCCGTCAGCGAGGTACGGCTGCCGCCCAGCGCGTGGGCGAGCGGGACCCCGCGCATCCTGGCCCACAGGTCCCAGCAGGCCATGTCGGCGGCGGAGCCCCCGGGGAGGTCGCCCAGCTCGTCGGGGTGTTCCCAGTCAAGGCCGACCAGCGCCTGTCCGAACCCCTCCTGCAGGAGTGCCCAGGTCTTGGGGTCGGGATCGACGACCTCCCCCCATCCGGTCATGCCCCCGTAGTCGGTGAGCCGGACGAGGATGCTCTCGGGCCGTCTGCCGTAGGGCAGGACCAGCCGGAACACCTCAAGCTCACACACGCGCGGCATGGACCCCCCTCGATCTCTCACTGTCCGGGAGAGGGCGAATCCCGCCCGGGGCGGGGCTCGTCCGTCACCACGGAGCGGTTCGGCGTTCCTCCCATGGTGTCATGGTCTTCAGGTCCTGAAGCGTCCCCCGACCAGCACGCCGGTGCCCGCCATGAGCGCCGTCAGGCCGAAGCAGGCCAGGTAGACGGGGCCGGCCGCCCCGAAGACCGCGACGATCGCACCGACGACGGCGACCGTGACCACGGTGAAGACCAGCTCCCCGATCCCCAGCGAGGCGCTGTTCTCCCCCTCCTCGCCGGGGTTCGACATCTCCAGGACGAGGACCGACAGTGTCGGGTAGACCAGCCCGATGCCGAACCCGGCGATGATCTCACCGAGGACGGCCACCAGGATGGGGACGCACTGGAAGACGGTCAGGGCCATCAGCAGGATGCCGACGGCGATCAGGGCGGGGCCGATCCGCAGGATCAGGACACGGTCGTACCGTTTGTGCCCCATGATCCACGCGGCGGCGGACCAGGCCAGCGCGCCCGAGGTGAGCACCATCCCGGCCTGGGTGGGTGACAGGCCGCGCTCCGCAGTGAGCATGAGCGGCAGGAACACCTCGCTGCCGAGGACGGTGCCCGTGACGATGCCGCGCAGCGCGATCACCGCCGGCAGGCCGCGGGCGGCGCGGAGGGTACCGGGCGGCAGCAGCCTGGGCAGCGACAGGATCAGGACGGCCAGACCGGCGGCCAGCAGGACCGTTCCGGAGCCGCGCGCCGCTCCGCCGTACTGCATGAGCACGGCACCCACGGCCGTCAGCACCGTCCAACCCAGTTTTCTGAGGATGGGGACGCGCCTGCCGGTCTCCGGGAGGTTTCCGGCCGAGCCGGAGGCTGGGGCAGAGGCGGCTGGGGCGAGACCGCGCCAGAGCAGTATCGCCGCGGGGAGGACGAGCAGCGGCACCCCGAGGAAGACCCAGCGCCAGCCCAGATGTTCCACCACCGTACCCGCGACCGCCGGTCCGACCATGGAGGGCACCACCCAGCACGCGGCGAAGACGGCGAAGACCCTGGGATGCATGGCCGCCGGATAGACCCGTGACACCAGCACGTACATCGAGACCTGGAAGATCCCGCCGCCGAAGCCCTGGACGAAACGCCCGAGGACGAACACGTCCATGGTGTGCGCCAGCCCGGCGACCACCAGGCCGCCGGAGAAGGTGGCGACGCCCGTCCAGAGCGGGGCGACCGGCCCGCGCAGGTCCGCCCACCGCCCGCCGAGCACGGTCGCGATCATGCTGGCGGCCAGCGTCCCGCTGAAGGCCAGGGCGTACAGCGAAAGCCCTTTGAGATCGTGTCCCACGACCGGCATGGCCGTCGCCACCGCGAGTGACTCGAACGCCACCAGGACGATCAGTGCCACCATGCCGACCGTCAGCGCACGGTATGGATGCCCGAATATCCCCGTAGATGGCGCGTTAGTCGCCGTAACCGTCATAGTCGGACAATACGGCTAACGCCCCCACCGGACATCGACCCGGTGGATCAGCAGTCGGTCCTGGGAGGCCGCTGCTCTCAGACCGGCCCGCGAACCAGCCGACGAACCGGGATCAGGTGGTCGTCCGGCCCAGCTCCCGCTCGGCCCACCGGCCGACGTCCCGGCGTTCGATGGCCGCGGCCATGAGACCGGGAAAGGCGTCGGGGGTGCAGGCGAAGGCGGGAACGCCCAGGGCCGCGAGCGCGGCGGCGTTGTCGTGGTCGTAGAAGGGCGCCCCCTCGTCCGAGAGCGCGAGCAGCACGATCACCTGCACTCCGGCCGCCGTCATCTGGGCGACCCTGCGGAGCATCTCCTCCCTGACACCGCCCTCGTAGAGGTCGCTGATCAGGATGAGGATCGAGTCGGCGGGCCGGGTGATGAGGCCCTGGCCGTAGGCGATGGCCCGGTTGATGTCGGTGCCACCGCCGAGCTGCGTGCCGAAGAGCAGCTCGACCGGGTCGTGGAGCCGGTCGGTGAGATCGACGACCGAGGTGTCGAAGACCACCAGCGACGTCTTGAGCGAGCGCATCGAGGCGAGTACCGCGCCGAAGACACTCGAATAGACGACGGAGGCGGCCATCGACCCGCTCTGGTCGATACAGAGCACGACCTCCCGCTGGACCGCCCGCTGCCGCCTGCCGTACCCGACGAGCCTGGAGGGCACCACGGTGTTCCGCTCGGGAAGATAGTTCCTCAGGTTGGCCCGGATCGTACGGTCCCAGTCGATGTCGGCGGCCCGTTTGGGCCGGTGGGTCCTCGCCGACCGGTCCAGCGCGCCGGTCACGGCCGCCTTCGTCTTCCGCGCGAGCCGGCGTTCGAGGTCGGAGACGACCTTGCGGACCAGTGCCCGGGCGGACTCACGCGCCCTGTCCGGCATCACCCGGTTGAGCGACAGCAGCGTGCCGGCCAGATGGACGTCCGGTTCGACCGCCTCCAGCATCTCCGGCTCCAGCAGCAGCCGGGTCAGGTTCAGCCGCTCGACGGCGTCCTTCTGCATGACCTGGACGACGGTCGAGGGAAAGTAGGAGCGGATGTCGCCCAGCCAGCGCGCCACCCTGGGGGCGGAGGCGCCGAGTCCCCCGCTACGCCCACCCTCGCCGCCCGCGTTGTAGAGGGCGGCCAGGGCTCCGTCCATCCGGGTGTCGGTCCCGTCGAGCGCGCACCCCGTGCCGTCGGCGTCCCCGCCGAGCACCAGCCGCCAGCGGCGCAGCCTCTCGTCCGTCACGTGATCTCCGTCCTTCCCAGAATCGCCAGTACGGTCCGCACGGCCGCCGCCGCGCGCTCGTCGTCCACGTCCTCCAGGACCGCGGCCCCCTCTCCGGCGTCCAGCGACCGGATCCGCGAGCCGATCGAGCGCCGTTCGGGCGCGGCGAAGGCGCCGAAGGTACGGCGGAGCAGGGGCAGCACGTCGACGAACGTCTCCGGGGCGAGCCCGGTGAGCCACCCGTCGACCAGCGCGAGCAGCCGGGCGTCGTGGACGAGCAGCAGGCCGCCTCCGGCCAGGAAGCCCTCGACCCAGGCGGCCGCACGGGCCGGTGGATGCCCCGCCGACATGGCCCTGGACATCAGCGTGCCCGCCTGATCCGGGTCAAGATCCCCGGCGTCCAGCAGGATCCTGGTGAACCGTCCCTCGATCACCCCGTGCAGGTCGGAGCGGCTGGACACCCCCCGCAGCGCGGCCAGCCATCGCTCCCGAGGCGTTTCCTCAGCGGAGGCTCCGACCATACGGGACGTCCCGGAACGACCGGACGTACGGGAATCACCCGGATCGCCGGAGACGCCGGGGGGACCGCCACCGAAGGTGCCGGGGGGACCGAAGGCGTCGGGGAGCAGGGCCACGGCGGCGTGTACCGCGTCGATGTGCCCGAGCAGGTCGCGGGCGGCGTCGTCGTCCAGCCCGGCGACCACGCTACCCAGCCCGACGCAGACCCTGCTGAGCAGGGCGTCGACGATGGCGGCCAGCCCGATCGCGGGGGTGCCGCGCACGTCGCCGTAGCGCTGGGCGCGGACCATCGCGGGAAGCGCGGCCATCAGGTGGGTGACGTCGCCGTCCAGCGCGGCCCGTTCCGACAGCGCGTCGAGCACGTACGGCAGCGCGTCCGGAAGGTCCGCGAGCAGGCACCGTTCCACCAGGCCGGTGAGACCCGCCAGCGAGGCTCCCGGGGCTGCCGCCCTCCCCGCCCCGCCTCCGGACGTACCCCGGCCACCCGACGCCCCCGGACCACGCGACCCCGGGCCGGGGGACGCGGCCCCCTGTGCCGTGGCCGGGCCGGGTGCCCGTCCGCCGGCCGCCAGGTCGCGGACGCGGGCGGTGGCCGCGGCGGGGACGGTGGTGCCCCAGGCGCCGGCCTCGATCAGGTCGATGTCGAACTCGGGCCGCCAGGCGAGCGTCCAGGACTCGCGGAAGGTACCCTTGCCCCGGCTCTCCCGCGGGGTGCCCCAGTCGATGCCGAGCAGGCGCAGCCGGTGCAGCAGCCTGCTGCGCTCCAGGTCGAGGGGCTTGCGCAGATCGAGGTCGTGTTCGCGGCCGAGCGCCTCGGGTTTGAGCTTGAGCCGCCGCTGTTCCTGGCGGAGGTGGCGCTGGAGGGGGATCATCGGGGTCGAGTCGGGGACGTGGCCGAGCCGCTCCCCCACGACCATGTGCCGCTGGATCAGCTCCACCGGCAGGTCGTCGCCCTCGCAGAGCACGGCCCTGACCGCCTCGGTGACCTCCGCGAGCCCGGCCAGCGGGCGCCCCCGGAGCGCGGCCAGACTTCGCGCGAGGCGTACCGCCTCGATGACGTGCGCGGAGGACACCGGCAGGTCCTCTTCGCGTAGCACGCCTGCGGCGGCGGTCAGCCATCGCTCCACCGGCCGGTCGGGGGAGGCGAACAGGTGGTGGTACCAGCCGGGCGAGGTCACCCCCGCGCCGTAGCCACTCCAGGCGGCCAGCCGCCCGTACGTCCACGGCACCCATGTGGTCTCCACCTTGACCTTGGGCAGCCCCCGCAGCAGCGCGTCGTCGGCTCTGACGGTGGGCAGCCCGGCGCCCCAGGCGGATCCCCCGTCCTGCGATCCGGCCAGCGCGGGCACGTGCCAGGCGCCGCAGACGACGGCGATCCGCTCGAACCCGTCCCTGACCGCCCTGCGGATCGTGCGCCGCATGTACGCCTCACGCCGGGCCTCGTGCCCGTCGGCGCGGTGGCCCTCACGGACCGCCGCCATCGCCTCGGCGATGACCCGGAACGGCGTGTCCCCCCGGTGCTCGACCACGTCCTCCCACCAGCGTTCCGGATCGTCGTATCCGGCGGCGCGGGCCAGAACCCCAATCGGATCGGCGTGTACGGCGGGCGTTCCGGCGTCCTGGTCACCTGGGGTATCCCCTGGGGTATCCGAGGTGTCCGGGGCATCCGGGGCGTCCGGCCGGGTGGCGAGGCTGTGCGCGGCGGGCAGGTCACAGAAGCGGACCGGGACACCCGTCCGCACGGCGTGACGGATCGCCTGCCACTCGGGCGAGAACACCGCGAACGGCCAGAACGCCGCCTTGGACGGTTCGCCGGGCACATGGGCCAGGAGCGCCACCGGCGGTTCGAGGCCCGGATCTCCGGCCGGCTCGACCAGCGCGTCGGCCTCCGGCGGCCCCTCGATGAGCACGATGTCGGGTGCGAGGCGCTCCAGCTCGTCCTTCAGGGACCGGGCCGACCCGGGCCCATGGTGCCGAACCCCCAGCACGGAGACGTTCATCGGCGACCTCCAGACCCCGTGGCGCCCCTCCACCCGGCCGGTCCGCGCCACACCGCACCCGGCCCACCGGCCTCGGTCCGCGTCACAGCGCCTCCGGCCCTCACCACGGCAGACCCGGCTGTCACTTCGGCAGCGCCGGCGGCCTCAGTCCGCGTCACGGCAGGCCCGGTAGAAGTCGCGCCAGTTCTGGCGCTCGCGGACGACGGTCTCCAGGTATTCGCGCCAGACGACCCGGTCGGAGACCGGGTCCTGGATCACGGCGCCGACGATTCCGGCGGCCACGTCGCAGGGGCGGAGCACACCGTCGCCGAAATGGGCGGCCAGGGCGATGCCGTTGGTGAGGACCGAGATGGCCTCGGCCGTGCTGAGGGTGCCGCTGGGAGACTTGATCTTGGTGCGGCCGTCCTCGGTGACTCCGGCGCGCAGCTCCCGGAAGACCGTGACGACCCGGCGGATCTCCTCCAGGCCGGTGACGGCCGGGGGCAGCTCCAGCGAGCGGCCGAGCTGGCCGACGCGGCGGGAGACGATGTCCACCTCCTCCTCCGCGGTGGCGGGGACCGGAAGCACGACGGTGTTGAACCTGCGGCGCAGCGCGCTGGACAGGTCGTTGACGCCCCGGTCGCGGTCATTGGCGGTGGCGATGACGTTGAACCCCCGGACGGCCTGGATCTCCTGGTTGAGCTCGGGGATCGGCAGCGTCTTCTCCGACAGCACGGTGATCAGCGCGTCCTGGACGTCGGAGGGCATGCGGGTCAGCTCCTCGACCCGGGCCAGGCGCCCCTCCGCCATCGCGCGCATCACCGGGCTGGGGGTGAGCGCCTCCCTGGACGGCCCCTCGGCCAGCAGCCGCGCGTAGTTCCAGCCGTAGCGGACGGCCTCCTCCGGGGTGCCCGCCGTACCCTGCACCAGCAGGGTGGAGTCGCCGCTGATCGCGGCGGCCAGGTGCTCGGACAGCCAGGTCTTGGCGGTGCCGGGCACACCGAGCAGCAGCAGGGCGCGGTCGGTGGCGAGGGTCGCCACGGCGACCTCCACGATGCGCCTGGGGCCGATGTACTTGGGGGTGATCCGGTCGCCGTCGCCCAGAATGTAGCCGGTCACCGCCCAGGGGGACAGTTTCCAGCCCGGTGGACGGACCCGGTCGTCGTCCTTGGCCAGGATCGCCAGCTCCTCGGCGTACTGGTCTTCGGCGTGGGCCCGCAGAACCGTTGTCACTGAAGCTCCTTCACCATGTCGTCGCGGAAACGCAGGAGGGCGGCGACCTCCTGGATGGGCGGTTCGGGGGAGAGATCTTCCGCCAGGCCGTACAGGGTGGGGTCGATGCGTTCACCGGCGAGCCTGGTCAGCTCGCCGAGGTTCCAGGGCTGGGTGCCGGCGACCTCAAGGATCTTCTCCAGCACCGCCTGCGCCAGGTCCGGCCCCCAGGGGGCCGAGGCACCGCCGAGGACCATGATCAGCTGGCCGTCCAGCCCCCGCCCGCGGACGAAGTCGACCGTGACCCCCTCCCGCTCGGCGCGGGGCAGCACCGCCAGCAGGTCGGCCAGCGGATCCCAGGCGAACAGCTCCCGGGCCCACTCGGGGTCGCCCTGGAGCACGGCGGCCCTGACCCACCCGGCGGTGACCTCGCGGCCCCAGTCGGCGGCCCTCAGGCGGACGAGCTCGCCGGGCGGGCGGCCGAGCAGCCGGGTCCAGACTTCGAGCGGGATGCGGGCCACGGCCTGCTGAAGCCACCAGCCCCGCTCGCCGGTCCCCCTGGGCGGCCTGGCCCGGATGCCGTCGCGCTCCATCGCGGCGTCGCAGGCGGTGGGCGGGGTGACCTGGATCCTCCCGTCCTCGACGGCGAGGTAGCGGGTGGCCCGCTCGGCCATCCGCCGGCCCAGTCGTGAGCCGGGTAGCCGGGTGAGCAGGTCGGCGGCCTGGTGCCGGACCTCTCGGCGGCGGTCGTCGAGCGCGGTCTCCAGGAACGGCTCGTCGGCGGGTGAGAGCCGGTCGGCGAGAACCCCCAGGAAGGCCGCCCGGTCGTCGGGGGTCTCCGTCCCCCAGGTGGTCTCCAGCAGCAGCCTGGCCGCGGCCGGGTCCACCGCCCGCAGCGCGCCGAGGTGGGCACGGCGATCGCCGGGGGTGCCCAGCTCCCAGGTCTCCCGGCTGATCTCCCGGACCGCGTCGGGGCCGGCCGCGCGGGGCGCGGTGATCTCCTGGAGCAGGAAGCCCCAGGCCGGGTTGAGCCCGGCCAGCCAGCGGCCCCGGTCGCCGGCGAGGACGCCGAGGTGCGGGCGGATCGATCGGTCCGCGGCGCCCTGGCCGAGAAGTTCGGGCAGCAGGTGGGGCGGGACACGGCGGCCTCGCGCGGCTGCGGTCTCCAGCCACTCGGTCAGCAGTCTCGGCCGCTCGCCCCCCAGGATCCGGGCGAGCCGGTCGCCCGCGGCCCGGGAGACCACGGGCTGCGTCTCGGCGGGGGCGACGGCGAGCGGTCCGCCCCGGCGGAGCGTCTGACCGGCCCGCGCCCGGACGGTCCGTACGGCGGCGCGTTCGAGCAGTTCGACCTCGCTCGCCGCGGCTCCGGGGAGAGGGCGGCGGCCGGTGCCGACGAGCGCGGCGGAGACCAGGTCGTCCCATTCGGACGGAGCGTTCACAGCACGATCACCCTGCCTTCGGCGTCCCAGGTCGTGAGGGGGCGCAGGCCCCTGGGGGTCCACTCGGCGGCCACGGTCAGCGGGTGCCCGCCGGAGGTGGCGACGAGCCGCCACGGTGTGCCCGCGGACGGGTGCAGCGGGAGACCTCCGGAGGGGCCGGCGAGCAGCCAGCGGCCGTTCCGCGCCGGGGTGCCCGCCGAGGTCGCCGGGGGCATCGGGGTCACCGGGTCGAGCACGACGGGCCAGGAGTCCAGCCAGGGGTCTTTCGCCAGGGCCGCCGCCACCTCCGCGAGCGCCCGCTCGGGGGTGACCCCGGACGGCGGGGCCGCGGGAGCCGCTCCGTGCTGGACGGCGACCAGCGCGCGCAACGGGGCCGACCCGGGATAGAACGCCAGGTCGGCGTCGAGGGCGGTACCGGTGACGGGCGGGGCGTCGAGCGCCTGACCGGCGTGGGCGTAGGAGAGCAGGAGCGCCACCCTGCCGGTGGTCCTGCCCAGGAGCCAGACCCGCCGCGCGGTCAGCCGGTCGTGCTCCTCGTCCCGGCCTCCCAGCACGTCCCAGACGTCGCGGACGGCGGGGGCGGCGAGCACCTCCTCCCTGGCGACCGGGAACCCGGCCCGCTCGCGGACCGTGTGGAGCAGGCCGGCCTCCGGATCCGCGCCGGACCGCTCGGCCCCGGGCAGCCGCCGGTACGCCACGGCGAGCAGGTACAGCAGGGCGTATTCGCCGAGCAGCCTGCCGGGCCAGTCGTCGGCGGCCAGGACGGCGCCGAGCCGGGAGACGGCGCCGGCCACGGCCGGGGCCTGAGCGTCGATCAGACGTTTGGCGAGGTCGTCCCAGTGGTCGTGCCGGGCCCCGGCGAGGCCCTGCCTGACCTGGTCGGCCAGCCGGCTCTCCAGCTCCGCCAGGCCCGCCGCAACCCGCCGCTCACGCTGCGCGGCCCGGCGGGGGTCCGGTCCCGTTCCCGGCTCCGCCGCCTGGGCGGCGCCGGGAACGGGGACGGCGGCGCGGGCGGAGGCAGGGCCATGAACGGGAGTGGCCGCGTGGGCGGGGGCAGGGCCCGGAACGGGGGCGGCGCCGCGGGCGCGGCGCCGGTCGAGCCACTCGGTCACCCAGGCCGCGGGCTCGGCGACGGCCGGGACGCCGTCCGCCGACCACAGGAGCAGCAGGCCGAGAACGTGCTTGCACGGGAACTTCCGGCTGGGGCAGCCGCACCGGTAAGCGGGACCGGACAGATCCACGCACGCGCGGTAGGGTGTGGCACCACTGCCCGCGCACTCACCCCACAGCGCGTCGGCGGTGACTCCGGCGCCGGACCATTTGCCGGGTGAGGAGACCCCCTGAGCCGCTTTCCTGGACGGGGCGTCGGGTGCGAGCGCGAGCACCTGATCCCGGTTCCACCGTTCGATCACGGTCGGAACGCTAGCCAAGCCCTCCGACAGAAAAGCCGCCGCGAATCGGTCTGGCGCATATCGGACATTCCGTCTACTGTATTCAAAACTCAGTATTCACCACATGACATACCACTGTCCGCCCAAGGAGCAGCATGGTGAAGAAAATCCACGTCATCACCGGGGTCGCGCTCGTCAGCGGGCTCACGATGAGCGGCTGCGCCACCGGAGGCGGCCCTGTCAAGGACGGGCCGAAAATCGCGCAGAGCCCCAGCGCCAAGCTCTCCGGAGAGATCAAGGTCTGGTCGTGGGACGTGGCGGCGAAGGCGCTGCAGCGCATGGCCCCCGCTTTTGAGAAGGCCAACCCCGGGGTGAAGGTCGAGGTGGTGGACATCGGCTACGACAACGCGTACGACAAGATCACCGTCGGCCTCAAGTCCGGATCGGGCCTGCCAGATGTGATCACCCTGGAGGACACCCAGATCCCAGGGTACACCGAGAACTTCCCCGGCGGCCTGGTGGACCTGACCAGCGTCGCGAGCAAGTACAAGGCGGACTTCGACCCGGCCAAGTGGGCCGCGTCCTCCTCCGCCAAGGGCCTGTTCGCCCTGCCCTGGGACTCGGCCCCGGTGGGACTGTTCTACCGCCGTGACTACTTCAAGCAGGCGGGGATCGATCCCGAGTCCATCGTCACCTGGGACGACGCGGTCAAGGCCGGCGAGAAGATCAAGCAGGCCACCGGGAAGCGGCTCTTCGTCTCCGACCTCACCAGGCCCGACGGGTTCACCATGCTGCTCCAGCAGCTCGGCCAGGGCTACTTCAAGGACGGAAAGGTCGCGGTGAACAGCCCCGAGGCCGTCCGGGCGCTCACCCTGCTCAAGACCCTCAAGGACAAGGACCTGATCCAGAACGAGAAGGGCTGGGACGGCCGGGTCACCGCCACCAAGCAGGGCAAGGCCGCCACCCAGCCGACCGCCGCCTGGTGGAGTGGGACGCTGACCGGGGAGATGGCCGAGCTGTCGGGCAAGTTCGGGGTCATCCCGCTGCCCGCCTTCGACGCGAACGGCAGCCGTACCTCGGTGAACGGGGGCTCGGCGCTGTCGATCACCTCGCAGACGAAGAACCAGGACCTCTCCTGGGCGTTCGTCGAGTGGCTGCTCGCCAACAAGGAGAACCAGGTCTCCATGATGCGGACCGAGGCGCTGTTCCCCGCCTACCTGCCCGCGCTGGCCGACCCGCTGTTCGACGAGCCGCAGCCGTACTTCGGCGGGCAGCAGATCAACCGCCTCTTCGCCGACCAGGTGAAGGACATCCCCCCGGTGGAGCTGACCGGGGACGACACCCAGGCTCAGGAGTTCCTGAAGAAGGCGGTCTCCGCCTCGCTGCTGAACGGCGCGGACCCCAAGGCCGAGCTCGACGGTGCCGCCAAGCGGATCGCGACCGCGACCAAGCGCCCCCTGGCCCAGTGACGTCGCCGATGACCTCTCCCGTGACGTCGTCGGCGACCCGTTCGCCGCGCCGCGCCGCCCCGCCCCCGGCGTCTCCCTCCGGGAGGCCCGGGGTGCGCGGGCGGGGCCGTACGATGCCGTGGATCTTCGTGGGGCCGGCCGCGGCGCTGTTCGTGCTCTTCTTCGCCTACCCACTGGCCGCGTCGTTCCTGCAGAGCCTTCAGACCACGGAGGCCGGGGTCGCCGAGTGGACCGGCGTCGGCCAGTACGCGCGCATGCTGGACGACCCGTCGTTCCTGCAGTCGCTCAGCAACGTCGCGCTGATCCTCGTCGTCCAGGTCCCCATCATGATCGGCCTGGCCGTGGTGCTGGCCTACGTGCTCAACCAGTCGTGGCTGCGTTTCCGGGCCACCCTTCGCGCCGCCTACTTCCTGCCCGCTGTGACGACCCTGGTCGCCTACGCCGTGGTCTTCCGGGTGCTGCTCAAGACCGAGGGCGGCGCGGTCAACCAGATCCTGGGCGTGGAGGTGGACTGGCTCAACGACCCGTTCTGGGCCAGGGTCGCGCTGATCGCCTCGATCACCTGGCGGTGGACGGGCTACAACGCGATCATCCTGCTGGCCGGGCTGCAGGCCGTCGGCCGCGAGCAGTACGAGGCCGCGGCGATCGACGGCGCGGGGCCGCTGGTAACGTTCCGGCGGGTCGTGCTGCCCCAGCTCCGGCCGGTGGTGCTGTTCTGCTCGATCACCTCGACGATCGGCACCCTGCAGCTCTTCGACGAGCCGCTGGTGCTGACCGGCGGCGGTCCCGCGGACTCCACGCTCACCCCGATCCTCTACCTGTACCAGGTGGGTTTCCGCCAGTTCGACTTCGGCTACGCGGCGGCCATCGCCTGGGTCGTGGTGGCGCTGATCGGCGGCCTGTCCTATCTGCAGTTCCGCTACTTCGGAAGGGAGCGGTCGTGAAGCGGACCCTGTTGTGGCTGGCGGCCACGGCGGGCGCGGTGGTCAGCGTGGTGCCGTTCTACTGGATGGTCGTGGCGTCCACCCACGACAGCGGCGAGCTGTTCGCCGCTCCCCCGCCGTTCCTGCCGGGCGCCGAGCTGATGGCCAACCTGGCGGGCCTGGAGGAGACGATCCACTTCTCCCGGGTCATGGTCACCAGCGTCTGGACCGCGGTCGTCTACACGGTGCTCAGCGCGCTGGTGTCGGCGATGTGCGGGTACGGCCTGGCGAAGTACCGGTTCAAGGGCCGGGGGATGCTGCTCGGGGTGGTCCTGGCCACCATGATGATCCCGTTCCAGGTGCTGCTGGTCCCGCTGTTCCAGATGATGGCGAGCATCGGCTGGGTGGACACCTATCAGGCGATCATCATACCGTTCCTGGCCAACTCGTTCGGCATCTTCCTGATGCGCCAGGCGTTCGTCGACTTCCCCGACGAGCTGCTGGAGAGCGGCCGCCTGGACGGCGCGGGAGATCTGCGGATCTTCTATCGGATCGTCCTGCCGTGTGTAAGGCCCCAGCTCGGCGCGCTGGTCATCTTCACCTTCATGGGACAGTGGAACGCGTTCATCTGGCCGTTGCTGATGCTCAACACCGAGGAGAGGTTTACCATCCCGGTGGCGCTGAACCATCTGATCGGCCTGTCCCACGTGGACTACGCGGGGCTGATGCTGGGAGCGTTCCTGGCCACCCTTCCGCTGACGCTGATCTTCCTGCTGTTCCAGCGGCAGTTCGTCTCCGGTCTCCTCGGCGGTGCGCTCAAGGGGTGACGGTCACCCGATATCAGCTCAAATATCCACTCAAAGGGTGGTGCCCACCCGGGCTCCCGCTTCACCCCCTCCGTATGATCTGAACGCGACGGCGTGACGCCCTTCCCCGCCGGGGGCAAGGATGCGACCACAACCGAAACGAGGAGGTCGGCGGTGACCGGCGAGATCGTCTCCGTCATCGGCGGAAAGCACGCTCTCCCCGGCGCGGCCTACGACTCGGTCAATCCGGCCCGGCCGGACGAGGTGGTCGCCCGGGTTCGGCCGGCGGACGCGGAGACGTTCGCCTCGGCGTGCCGTACGGCCGCCGCGGCACAGGCGGAGTGGGCCCGGGTGCCGGCCCCCGTCCGGGGCCGGGTGATCGCCTCGATGGGCCGGCTGGTCGAGGCCAACGCCGAGCCGCTGGCCCGCCTGGTCACCCGGGAGATCGGCAAGCCGTACGCCGAGGCCCTGGGGGAGGTCCGCGAGATCGTCGACACGTGCGACTTCTTCCTCGGCGAGGGGAGGCGGCTCCACGGGCGGACGGTGCCCTCGGAGATGCCGGACAAGAACCTGTTCACCTTCCGGGTCCCGGTCGGGGTGGCCGCGGTGATCACGGCGGGTAACTTCCCGGTCGCGGCGCCCTCCTGGTATCTCGTCCCGGCCCCGCTGTCCGGCAACACGGTCGTGTGGAAGCCCGCCGAGTACGCCGCGGCCTCCGCGCACGCCCTCCCTGGACCCGGCGGTGGAGGGCGCGCTGTTCGCCGGGTTCGGCACCGCGGGACAGCGCTGCACCTCGCTCGGCACGGCGATCGTGCACGAGAGCGTCCACGGCGAGTTCCTCGCCCGCTACGCGCGCGCCGTGGCGGACGCGGCGATCGGCGACCCGGCGGGGGACGTGCTGTGCGGGCCGCTGCTCGATCGGAGGTTCGCCTCCCGGTACGAGGAGTATCCGGGCTGGATCCAGCCGCACCACACGGTCGTCTCCGGCCCGACCGGCCGGATCACGCCGGAGAACCCGCGCGGGGACTTCACCGGGGACGGCGGGCTCTACTACCACCCGGTGGTCGTGGACGGCGTGCGCGCCGACGACCGGCTGTTTTGGGAGGAGACCTTCGGCCCGATCGTGGGCGTGACCGGTTTCGCGACGCTGGACGAGGCCGTCGAACTGGCCAAGGCGATGAACTGGGACTACTCCGGCAGGCTGCAGAAGGCCCAGATGGACGTCGCCGAAATCATCCCGGATCTGGACTTCAGGCTCTGACTTTGCCGTGCCGGGAGGTTCTCCCCATCATGATCGCGGGATGCCTCCTGGTGAGGACGGACGGGTACCACGACGGCCGGTGTGCCCCTCGGGGCGGACCGGCCGCGCGCCGGCCCCCGGCGGGCATCCGGAGCCCCGCCCTCGTCACCCCGCCCACCGGTCCGCGCGCCGTACCGGGAACGCCCTGGTACGGCCCGCGCGTGACCGCCACCCGCCTGGAAGGTCGATCAGACCTGCCGGGGACACGTGAGGGGCCGCGTGCTGCGGCGCGGCCCCTCACGGACTCGGTCTCCTCGGTGGTGCATGACTCAGTGGTGCATGACGACGTACTCGACGATCGTGAAGCCGGTGAGGAGCAGGAACGCGCTCCCGAGCAGAGCGTAGAGCAGGACGGGCTGCCGCTGACCTCCGGGCACGGGCCCCGTCTCCGTCTTCTCCGTCGTCTCCGTCTTCTTCTCCGCGTTGCCGGTGACGGGCGTCCCGGCGTCCTTGGCGACGGCCGCCCCGAGCCTCGTACGGCCCACGGGCGGCCGTGTCGTCCTCCCGGTGGTCATGGTGCCGGGTCTCACGGCGAGGCCCGCCGCGGCGATCTGGTACGAGCGGCTCCCCGGCGGGAAGACCGTCACCCGGCTGTGCCCGCAGTCCGGGCAGGTCATTCCCGACCAGGGCGGCTGGACCATGGTGCCGGCTCGGAGCCAGACCACGACGTCGCGACCGTATTTGTTGGTCAGGTGCCGGACGACGTATTCCTCCAGCCAGATGTGCCAGCAGTGCAGGCACTCCATCGGCCAGGTCTCGCGAGTGCTGAACTCCTCGTTCACGAGGATCACCCCCACTGTGACTCCGATATTTGACCGAGTGTGGGCGCGCTCTCTCACCGCAACAAGCGTCCTAACCATACAAAATCCTAATCATCAGGTTTTGATATGATTTCTCATTAAATCTGAGACAAACGCTAAGTTCTCCGGCAAGACGCCCGGGAAGGACGAGCATGTCCCGCCCGCGGCGATCAGAGCCGGACTTCCGGCCGGGCCGGCCGGAAGTCCGGCGGCGGTCAGGGCTGTTGTGTGATCTTGACGTCGTCGATTCCGGCCTCGACCAGCGAGGCGCCCGCGGCGTCGGCCGCCTCGACGAGGATCCGGACCGTCTGCCCGGCGAAGGCGGAGATGTCGACGCCTGCCGCAGCCCAGGAGCCGTTACGGTTGCCGGCCGCACCGCGCTGCTGGAACACCTGGGTCGTGGTGGAGCCGACCACCCTCACCCGCAGGAAGTCGGCGCTTGAGGCGTTGGCCGTGTGGGCGAGATACCAGGAGAAACCCAGCTTGAGGGAGCCGCCCGGCGGCAGCGTGATGGCCGGTGACCGGATGCCGGTGATACCGCCGTCGACGTCGTGATCTCCGGCGGAGGTGCCGGCCGACCGGCCGGTGACCAGGTCGTTGACGCCGCTGACCGTGGTGCCGAGCTGCTTGGCCCCGCCGGAGGCGGTGGCCTCGGGGTCACCGCGCTCCCAGGTGCCCGAGGTGGCGGTGTCGGTGCCGCCCGGGTTGACGGTCCAGCCGGTCGCCGTCTCGAAGGTGTCGGAGTAGACCGGCACCGGCGGGTTGCCGGCGCCGCAGTGCTGGGACTCCTTGCCGATGATCCGGTAGACGCAGTCGGAGTACTCCAGGAAACGCAGCATGGCCTCCCGATTGCGGGTCGTCTGCGGGACGATCTGCTCGTCGGGTGGATAGAAGCCCGGGGACACGCCGGTCGGATACATCTCGACGGTGTAGCTGAAGATCTTGGAAGAGGCCCACATCCAGTCCTCGATCGAACCGTCGGTGATGTAGAGGTCGCTGGCCTGCTGGGGGGTGTAGCCGTTGGTGGAGGCCATGTTCCGGCCCAGGGCCGCGAAGGCGTCGCGGTCGTCCTGGGTCAGCCCGGGGGCGGTGTCGCTCACGGTGTAGCCGAAGGGCCACAGGATCAGCTCGCTGTAGGTGTGCCAGTCGATGTGCGACCTGATCTGCTGCACACCGCCGACCACCCGGCCGCGCACCCAGTCGGCGACCGCCTTGACCTCGGGGGCCGACTCGGGGGCCTCGCCGCGGTAGGTGTCGCTGGAGGGGGATCCCGAGGAACCGCCGCAACAGCCCCACTGGTGGGCCCAGTTGCGGTTCATGTCAACGCCCACCGCGGTCGAGCCGGGGTTGGGCCGGCGGTTCTTGCGCCAGTAGCGGTAGGAGCCGCCGGCGATGTCGTACTCGCCGCCGTCGGGGTTGAGGTCCGGCATGACCCAGATCTCACGCGAGTTCACCAGGTTGGTGATCCTGCCGTCGGTGCCGTAGCCGTCGGTGAGCGTGTTGAGGATGTAGAGCGCCATCTCGACGGTCAGGTGCTCCCGGGCGTGCTGGTGGTGGGTGAACAGCACCTCGGGCTCGTTCTCGTCCGTCCCGGCGTTGTCGCTGATCTTGATGGCGATCAGGTCACGGCCCTCGTAGGAGGTGCCGTAACTGCTCCTCTTCGCGATCTCCGGGTGGTCGGCGACGATCTTGTTGATCTCGGCGACCATCTCGCCGTAGTTGTGGTAGCCGGAGTCGGCCGGCGGGAAGTCGAAGGCCCGCGCGGCCAGGGACGACGGCCTGGGGATCTCCGTGACGGTGTAGCCGAGCCTCTTGATCGCGGCGACCTCGGCCTTGTCGGCGGTGACCACGACCCCGCCGGGCTCCACCAGGTCGATCGCGGCACCGGTGGCCGCGACGGCGGTCCGCTGCGCGGAGGTGTTCGGGCCCCGCACCCTGTACTGGCCGCCGGGCGGCGGTTCGGCCGAGGCTCCCGCTCCGGTGACGCCAACGCACAACAGCGTCAGGACCGCGAGTAACACGGTCAGGCGACGTCTCACCTATGTCCTCCTCAGGCGCGCGCTAGGGGGGTTTTCGCGCGCCTTCACCGAGAGTCAGGCAAGTCTGTCGATTGGCAAAGGCCCAAAATCAGAAGATCACTGTGTTTTTCAACACAGCGCGTTCTTCGACACGGCGTCAGAAATCGATCTCGAACCACACCGTCCTGCGCCCGCCACGGCCGTCGTCCCTGATCCCCCACCGCGACGCGAGCAGGTCCACCAGGAACATCCCCCGCCCGCTCTCCGCCTCCGGGTCGTTGCGCACGTGCGGCGCCGACGCCCCGGAACCCGCGTCGGACACCTCCACCACCACGGTCCCCGGGCCCGCCGCCACCGTCATCGCGACCTCCCCGCCACCACAGGAGGTCGAGTGAACCACCGAGTTGGTCACCACCTCGCTCACCAGGAGGACGACCTCGTCGGACGCGGGATGCCCCGCACCGAGAAACCTCCTGACCCGGCACCGCGCCGCCGAAACCGACTGCGGCACCCCCCGCAGGGTCGTCGTCGATCCAGGCGGAAGGCTCCGCCGCGCGATCGCCATGATCGACCTCGCTCCCCGACACACATATTTCCATGCGCGTCGCGCTCTGAGATGGCACACTCACTCACGGTGAACTGTTCTATCAGGGACTTCAACAGCTCATATTGAGATTCCTCAGTTTTGTTGCCATCTGACGGAGAGCGGAGGTGCCGCATGGCTTCACGGCGCAGCCCCACGGCCCGCCAACGCCGCCTGATGGCGGAGCTGAGCCGCCTGAGGAGGAGCAGCGGACTGTCGCGGGTGGAGGTGGCCGAGCGGATCGGCTCCACCGACACCACCATCTGGAGATACGAGACGGGTCTGACCCGCCCAAGACCCTCCGACGTGTCGGTCCTCACCGAGGTGTACGGCGTGACCGGGGAGGCCCGCGACTCCCTGATCCAGATGGCCGGGGAGGCCCGCAGGCGTGGCTGGTGGCACCGGTACCGGCAGGCGCTGAAACCCGGCTTCGACTCCTACATCGGGCTGGAGGCCGAAGCCGCCGTGGTGCGTTCCTACGAGCCGCTGGTCGTGCCCGGCCTCATGCAGACCGAACCGTACGCGCGGGCCGTCATCGAGGCGGCCGCCGTCACCCAGACCCCGGCCGAGGTCGACGAGAAGGTCTCCGTGCGCGTCTCACGTCAGCGGTTGCTGTACGGCCCCGGTGACCCGATCCAGCTCGTCGCGCTCCTCGACGAGGCGGTGCTCCGGCGCCGGATCGGCGGCCCCGGGGTGATGCGCGAGCAGCTGGAACACCTCGTCGATCTCGGCGGGCTGCCCAACGTGGAGATCCGGGTCGTCCCGTTCTCCGCGGGGGCGCACGCGGCGATGGACGGCAAGTTCTGCCTGCTCAGCTTCCCCGACCCCGAGGATCCCGACCTGGTCTACCTCGAACAGGCCACGAGCGGGCTCATGCCCAAGGATCCGGAGGAGGTGCGCCGGTACACGCTGATGTTCGGGAGCCTGACGGCACTGGCTCTCGGCGCGGAGGCGTCGGCCGCCTTCATCGCCCGGACGGCGCGGAGATGTTCCAGCCATTAGGAAGAGAGATGCGAGGATCACGATGGATCTGTCCAGCGTCGTGTGGCGCAAGAGCAGCCGCAGCACCAACGGAGGCGACTGCGTGGAGGTGGCGGTCGTCCCAGGCGACCCGGCTCTGGCCGCCCACAAGGCCGGTGCCGGCGAGCTCTACCTCGTCCGCGACTCCAAGAACCCCGACGGTCCCGCACTGGCCTTCACCCGGGGCGAGTGGGACGCCTTCGTCGGCGGCGTGAAGGACGGCGAGTTCGGCTGAGACGCGTCCGGGGGGAACCGGGCACCTGAGGTTCCCCCCGGACGTGTGCGGCACGGCCGTACCGGCGTCCGGCGGCTCAGAGCCGCTCGACGCCGGCGCCCCGGCACCGGTCGCGTGTGTCGAAGACGAACGCGGCCGTCCGCTGGACGAGCTCGTAGTCGAAGCAGTCGTGGTCGGTGAGGATGACGACCACGTCCGCCTGGGTCAGCTCCACGGTCGTGGGCTCGACCATCTCGATCCCCGGTGGCAGCATGAAGTCGTCCACGTGGGGGTCGGCGGCCAGCACGTCGGCCCCCAGCTTGCACAGGATCCTGGCCACCTCGATCGCCGGGGACTCGCGGCAGTCTCCCGCGTTCTTCTTGTAGGCGAGCCCGAGCAGCAGCACCCGGCTGCCCTTGATCGGCTTGCAGCGCTGGTTCAGCGCGAGGATCAGCCGGTGGACGACGTGCTCCGGCATGTGGTCGTTGATGTCGTTGGCCAGCTCCACGAACCGGAAGTTGTGCCCGAGACTGCGCTTGACCTTCCACGACAGGTAGGACGGGTCGATCGGGAGGCAGTGGCCTCCGACACCCGGCCCCGGGGTGAAGCGCATGTAGCCGAACGGTTTGGTGGAGGCGGCGTCGATGGCCTCCCAGACGTCGATCCCCAGTTGCTGCGCGAAGATGGACAGCTCGTTCACCAGGGCGATGTTGACGTGCCTGAAGGTGTTCTCCAGGAGCTTGCACAGCTCGGCCACCCGCAGCGAGGAGACAGGCACGACCTGATGGACGATCCGCTCGTAGAACGCCTGGACCCTCTTCAGGGAGGCGGCGTCGAGGCCGGAGACGACCTTGGGGGTGTTCTCCAGGCGCCACCGCGCGTTCCCCGGGTCGATCCGTTCCGGGCTGTAGCCCAGCAGGAAGTCCTCGGGCGCGCGCAGCCCGGACCCTTCCTCAAGCAGGGGACGGAGATACTCCTCGGTGGTTCCGGGATAGGTGGTGGACTCCAGGATCACCGTGGCGCCCGGCCGCAGCAGCGGGGCGACGGACTGGCCGGCCGAACCGATGTGCCGGAGGTCGGGCGCCCCCTCGCGCAGCGGTGTCGGCACCGTGATCACGCAGATGTCGAACGCCTCCGCGTCGGCGTAGCGGGTGCCGGCCAGATAGCGGCCGGAACGGTGGGCGGCGGCCAGCACGTCGTCGCCGACGTCCTCGACGTACGACTCGGCGGCGTTGAGCCGTTTGACCCGCCACTCGTCGACGTCGATCCCCACGACGTCGAACCCCGCCTCGACCGCCCGCATCGCCAGCGGCAGTCCTACGTACCCCTGGCCGACGACGACCAGCTTCTCTCCCATGCCGGGACCCCCGTCGCTTCGAGATGAGATACGACCCGACTGTAGGAGTCCGGGCTTCCCACGGCGGCGATTCGGCGCCGGTCCCGGCGTGTCGCTCCAGATCAGGTGAGCTCAACCCGGAGAAGCGGACCGATACGGCCGGCAACACCATGACCACCCGGCCAAACAACACACAATCATCGAAACACCAATACATATCGCCATAAATACAAATTTCCACCGATCAATCGGCGATCAGAAACGGCGCGCGAACCAAAGATCAGCCCTTCTTCCGGAGAAGGGCGTCGAACGGAGAACGCGGGGAGCCTTTTGACGCTCCAAGGTAAGTAATGACCGGGCGTATTCACGAGTAAAATCCATTCCAATATCACAGGAAAGGAGATTCTTGATCGAACATTAGCGCTCAGCGCCCTCCCGTTCAAGGCGCGGCCACCACCCGCGCCGTGACGCCCTCCCTCATATGACGACATTTCTCGTCATCGACATTCTCTAGGTTTCATACGCAATGCGAAGAACCCGGCAGAGCTGGAACGAGGACCGCGAGGTTGACCCCTGGTGGGCCGTGGGCCACCCGCCGGACCGGACCCCTGACACGGCACAGGATCAGTGAGGTAAGGAGTTGTGTCGCATGTCCAACTTCCATGACGACGCACCCGACCGGGCAGCCGGTACGGCTGCGCAGGCAGAATCAGGAGAGACGGCCGGCACCCGGCGACCCCCCGGGGATCCGGCGGAGGCGGTCGCCCGCCGTACGGAACCCACCCGCGAAACCACCGCGACCACGCGGGGGACCGGCCGCCACCGCTCACCGCGGCGCGGCACCGGACGCCGCTGGCTGAGGGTGTCCTTCGCCGCCGTGCTGGCGATGGGCGTCGTCACCGCGACACCGGACAGGGCGGACGCGACACCGGTGAGCATCGGCAACGCCGCACCCTACGGGGTCCTCGCCGGAAACGCGGTCAGCAACACGAACCTGACCGCGATCACCGGGAACCTCGGGGTGAGCCCGGGGTCGTCGGTGACCGGCTTCCCGCCCGGCACCGTGTCGGGAGCCGTGCACGCGGGCGACTCCGCCGCGGCCCAGGCCAAGGCCGACCTGGTCTCCGCCTACAACGACATCGCGGGGCGGGCCCCCGACGCCACCCTCCCCGCCCAGCTGGGCGGCACCACCCGGAACCCCGGCGTGTACAACTCGACCGGCGGGACCTTCACGATAACCGGCACGCTCACCCTCGACGCCCAGGGCGACCCGGACGCCGTCTTCGTCTTCCAGGCCACCACCCTCACCGCGTCGAACGTCAGCAACATCAACCTTCTCCGCGGCGCCCAGGCGAACAACCTCTTCTGGCAGGTCGGCAACTCCGCGACGCTCGGCACGTTCTGCACCTTCCGCGGGAACATCCTCGCTCAGAGCGGGGTCACGGTGGGCAGCGGCGCGGCCGTCTTCGGCCGGGTCTTCTCCCTCGGCTCCACGGTGACCACCGTGGGCACGGCCAGCCTGCCGGCCACCCGCGTCACGGTGCCGAACGACCCGCCGACCACGACCACCCTGGCGTCCTCGGCCAACCCCTCCTGGAGTGGCGCGCCGGTCACCCTCACCGCCACGGTGCAGGCCAACTCCGGCTCGGTCGTCCCCGCCGGAGAGGTGGTCTTCAAGGAGGGGACGACCGCTCTCGGCTCGGACTTCCTCGACCCGTCCGGCGACGCCGTGTTCACCACCGCGGCCCTCTCCCGGGGGCAGCACGCGATCACCGCCGTCTACCTGGGCGGAGACACCTTCAACGGCGAGCAGGTGATCCACTTCGGGCCGAGCACCTCCGCCGTGCTGAACCAGACCGTGTCGGACAGTCTGTGGAACGCCGCGGCGACCCCGGACACCCAGATTCACGACGACTCCCGGGCGGTCACGCTCGGCGTGAAGTTCAGGGCGTCGACCGCCGGAACCGTGACCGGAGTCCGCTTCTACAAAGGCGCCGACAACACCGGCACCCACACCGGAAGCCTCTGGGACAGCACCGGCCAACTCCTCGCCACCACCACCTTCACCGGCGAGACCGCATCCGGCTGGCAACAGGCCACCTTCAACACCCCCGTCGCCGTCACCGCCAACACCACCTACACCGCCTCCTACCACACCCCCTCCGGCTACTACTCGACAACACGCCCGTACTTCACCTCGTCCTACACCAACGGCCCCCTCACCGCGCTCGCCGACGGCACAGACGGCGGCAACGGCGTATACGCCTACAACCCCACCGACGCATACCCCACCAACACCTACCAATCAACGAACTACTGGGTCGATCCGGTGTTCGCACCGTCGGACAGCCTCTGGAACGAGACGGCGACCCCGGACACCCCGTCCGGCGACGACTCCCGGGCGGCCACGCTCGGCGTGAAGTTCAGGGCGTCGACCGCCGGAACCGTGACCGGAGTCCGCTTCTACAAAGGCGCCGACAACACCGGCACCCACACCGGAAGCCTCTGGGACAGCACCGGCCAACTCCTCGCCACCACCACCTTCACCGGCGAGACCGCATCCGGCTGGCAACAGGCCACCTTCAACACCCCCGTCGCCATCACCGCCAACACCACCTACACCGCCTCCTACCACACCCCCTCCGGCCACTACTCGACAACGCACGCCTACTTCACCTCGGCCCACACCAACGGCCCCCTCACCGCGCTCGCCGACGGCACAGACGGCGGCAACGGCGTATACGCCTACAACCCCACCGACGCATACCCCACCAACACCTACCAATCAACGAACTACTGGGTGGACGTGATGTTCTACGGCTAGCCGGCGTTCCCGGCGACCGCCTCTCCATCGGATGGCGAAACCCCTATCTGAGATGTCCCCTGCCGGCCGCATGTCAGTTCACGGAAACGGCGCCGGCCACCGATACGGTCGAATATTCGGAGCCGAGTATTGAGACCGTGCCGACGGCCGGCATTGGCTGCGAATCGCCTATGAAAAGGGCCATCTCATAATGATTATCAGTAAGCATCGCGCTTTTCGACGGAATATCAGGGGCTCCCTGCCGGCGGCCCTCGCCATCGTCCTGGCGATGGGCGCGCTCACCGGGACACCGGTGAGCGCGCGTGCGCAACAGCCGCCCGTGAATCTCGGCAACGCCCGGAGTTACGCGGTCATGGCCGGGACCGCGGTCATCAACACGGGCCTCACCCGGGTGGTCGGGCGGCTCGGGGTGAGTCCCGGCACCTCCGTGACCGGCTTCCCGCCCGGCTTCGTTTTCGGCAGGGTGCACAGGGGGGACAGCGAGGCGGCCTCGGCCATGGCGGACGTGGTGGCCGCCTACGCCGACATCGCCGGCCGGGCACCCGACGCCACCGTGCAGTCCGAGTTGGGCGGGACGGCGATGGCCCCCGGGCTCTACGAGTCAGCGGGGGGAGGTTTCACAATAAACGGGACACTCACCCTCGATGCCCAGGGCACCCCGGGCGCGGTCTTCATCTTCAGGGCCGACACCCTCACCACGGCGGGGGTCAGCAACATCAGCCTCGTGGGCGGCGCCCAGGAGAACAACGTGTTCTGGGAGGTCGACTCCGCGACGCTGGGCACCTACTCCGTCTTCCGGGGAAACATCCTGGCACTAAAGTCGATCATGGTGGGTGCGGGGGCGGTCCTCCACAGCCATGCCCTCGCCATCAACGAGACGGTCATCATCCAGGGCACCCCGCGCCGGCCCGCCACCCACCTCGCCCTGCCGGACAGGCCGTCGACCACCACGACCCTCACCTCGTCTCTCAACCCCTCCACGGCGGGGCAGGCGGTCACCTTCACCGCCACGGTGCAGGCGATCACCGGTTCAATCGTCCCCACCGGTAGAGTGATCTTCAGAGACGGCTCCACCATCATCGGCGTGGCCCGGCACGGCAGCGGTGTCCCCGCGGTGTTCACGACATCGAGCCTGGCGGTGGGAGCACACCAGATCACCGCCATCTATCTGGGCGGCAAGACCGCCGTCAACGAGGCGTGGATCAACTTCGCCCCGAGCGTGTCACCCGTACTGATCCAGACCGTCAACAGCTGAACCCTGAGATCTCCGGACGGTCCCCTCCGGAGATCTCAGCGCGTCCCTCCCTTCGGGCCGCGTCACCGGCCCCGGAACCGCCCGTCACCGGTGACGGAGACCTTCACGCGGGTACCTGAATTCTGCTGTGGTCGCCCACCATCAGCTCGTGGGTGTTCGGCATGCCCGTCGCGCGGCTCACCTCGACGTTGCGCCCGATCAGGGAGTGCGCGATGCGCGACACCCCGTGGACCGAGGAGCCGTCGAGCACGATCGAGTAGTCGATCTCGGCGTTCTCCACCAGGCAACTCGCCCCGATCGAGGTGAAGGGCCCGATGTAGGAAGAAGTGATCTTGGTGTCCGCCCCGATCACGATCGGCCCGCGCAGGATCGAGTTCTCCACCACCGCGCCCCGCTCGACGACGACCCTGCCGGTGATCTCACTGAGCCGGTCCACCGTGCCCCTGACGCCGGGCTCGATCCGTTCGAGAACGATGCGGTTGCACTCCAGCATGTCCTGCAGCCGCCCGGTGTCCTTCCAGTAGCCGTCGACGAGGTGTGAGTGGACCCGGGAGCCGTGGTCGATGAGCCACGTGACGGCGTCGGTGATCTCCAGCTCGCCGCGCGCGGAGGGCGTGATCGCCCGGACCGCCTCGTGGACGGCCGGGGAGAAGATGTAGACCCCGACGATCGCGAGGTCGCTCCGCGGGTGCTCCGGCTTCTCCTCCAGTCTCAGGATCTCGCCCGAGGGCCCGAGTTCGGCGACCCCGTAGAACTGCGGCTCGGCGACCCTGGTGAGCAGGATCTGGGCGTCGTAGTCCGCCCGGCGGAAGGTGTCCACCAGGCCGGCGATGCCGCCCACCAGGAAGTTGTCACCCAGGTACAGCACGAAGGGCTCGTCGCCGAGGAACTCCCTGGCGATCAGAACGCAGTGGGCCAGGCCGAGAGGGGCCTCCTGGGGAATGTAGGTGACGTCGAGGCCGAACATCGAGCCGTCCCCGACGGCGGCCCGGACCTCGGCCGCGGTGTCGCCGACCACGATGCCCACGTCGGTGATGCCCGCCTCCCGGATCGCCTCAAGCCCGTAGTAGAGCACCGGTTTGTTGGCGACGGGTACCAGCTGTTTCGCCGAGGTGTGGGTCAGCGGGCGCAGCCTCGTCCCTTTGCCACCCGCTAGAACGAGTGCCTTCACGCTCTGTGGTTCCTTTCGCGAGGAAACGCATGGCCGCGGTGACCACATGCCGTCGGATTTTACGGCGGGCTTGAATCGACGCTTCTCCGCCGTCGTGTGCCTTTGCCGAAGGGCGTGGGAGACGTTGCCGGGTTCACACCTTTCCGCGGTCGCGGAAGGTCCATGTTCGATGTATCGCGTAACTTAGCGGAGGACTCATGACTATTATCATCGCCTGTGCCACCATGATGGGAATTCCACAGAATTCCACCAGAATCGGCAGCCCGATGAGTGATGCGGCCAGGAAGGCCGCCCCGACCAGGTAGAACCGCAGGTAACCGGCCAGCCACGGCTCCCCGGAAACACGGAAGACCACCAACCTGTACCAGGGGTAGACAATCACCACGGTGATAAAATGGCTGACCACGACCAGGAAAAGATAGGCGACCCCACCTTTGGTCGTCAGCAATCCTAGACCCAGGAGAGCGTAATAGAGCGCGGCCGTCATGGCGCCGGCCAGCAGATATGTGATGCGGTGGCCACCAAGAGCCGAGATCACAGCTCTCCGTCCCAAATGTGAATCTCTGTCACGGGCGGTTCGACTTTCGACGTCAACCATGTGGCGGTCACTCCGGATCACGGTCGGGCAGCGGAATCGACGAAATCCTAGTCGGCTCCGGATAACAGTCGGGGGATCAATGTCAGTGTCGGTGGTTATTCCGTGTTACCGCTCCGCGCGGACTCTTCCGGCGCTGGTGGCCAGGCTCACCCAGGTTCTCTGTGACATGTCCGTCCGCCACGAGGTGATCCTCGTCGTCGACGGAAGCCCGGACGACACCTGGAGGACGGCCGCCGAACTGGCCCACCGGATCGACGGCGTCCGCGCGGTGCACCTGTCCCGCAACTACGGCCAGCACAACGCGCTGGTCGCCGGGGTCAGGGAGGCCCAGTTCGAGGTCGTCGTCACGATGGACGACGACCTGCAGCACCTGCCGGAGCAGATCCCCCTCCTGCTGGCCGCGCTTGAGGGCGACCATCTCGACCTGGTGTACGGCGTGCCGCACCGGGAGGAGCACGGATTCGTCCGCAGCCTCGCGTCCCGGTCGGTGAAGGCGGGCATGGCCGGCGCGCTGGGCATCCGCACCGCCCGGACGATCAGCGCCTTCCGCGCCTTCCGGACACGCCTGCGGGACGGGTTCGAGGAGCTGTCCGGACCGCACGTGTCGATCGACGTGGCCCTGTCCTGGGTCACCACGAGGGTGGGCTCGGTCAGGGTGCACATGAGCGAACGCGACCACGGACGGTCCAACTACACGCCGCGCCTGCTGATCCGGCACGCGGCGAACATGCTCCTCGGCTACAGCACGGCTCCGCTGCGCGCGGCGAGCTATCTCGGGTTCCTCGCCGGGCTCGTCGGCCTGGCGCTGGGCTGCGCCGTACTGTGGCGCTTCGCCACCGGTGACACGACGGTGGCCGGGTTCACCACCGTCGCCTCGATGATCGCGATCTTCTCCTCAGCCCAGCTGATGTCCATCGGCGTCCTCGGGGAGTACGTCGGCCGGATACACGGCAGCGGAATGGGACGGCCGGCCTACGTGGTGTGCGAGCGCGCCGGAGGGGCCGGCGGCCTCGACGTGCCCCGGCAGTCCGACGGGCTCGGCCTGCCCGTGCACGCGGGGATCGGCTCCGGACCGGACGAACGGTGAGAGCAGGCCGGGCGAGACCAGGTGAACGGTGAGCAGGGTCCGCACGGGTTCGAACCCGTACCTCGCCCAGGCCCGCTGCACCCGCGTGTTGTGGCCCTGGGTGGAGATGACGACCTCGGCGGCGCCCCGCGCCGACGCGCGGTCCTCGACGGCCTTCAGCAGGTGAGCGTAGACGCCGCGCCCGCGCGCCTCGGGGACCACCCCGGCCAGCAGGATCTCCGTACGGCCGGCGGTCTCCTCCAGCGTGGCCAGCCCGAGGACGTCCCCGGAGCCGTGATCCCGCAGGGCCAGGCAGCCGCCCTCGGCGGCGGACCTCAGCGCCCACTCCCGGTAGCCCGCCAGCGCGCCGGCGGCGTCGAACAGGGGGTTGGCCAGGTAGTGGTTGCCGTACCCGGCGAAGATGACGGACACCGGCCGGCGCGCCACCTCGGGACCGACCGGCTCCGCCGTCCACGGATCCGGCGACGGTCCGGGCGCCCGCCCCCGGCCGGCGCGCAGCCGCCAGTACACCAGGGAGTCGGCGAACACGGCGGCCCGGCCGAGCCCGGTCAGTTCCGCGAACCAGCCGACGTACTCGGCCGGATATCGCAGCACGATGACGTCGGCGGCCGACCCCAGCACGGCCTCGCGGACCACGCCGAACGGGGTCACCGCCGCCGCGGAGACGGTGAGCCGCTCCACGGAGCGGCCGAACCGGGCGGACTCCAGGGGGGACTCCACGGCCTGTACGGCCCGCTCCTCCATCACGTCGTCCCAGCCCATCAGCGCATCCGGCAGGTCAGGACGGCGTCGATCACCTGGGCCGTCCCGGACTCGCCCAGGTCGGCGAAGAGCGGCAGCCGTACCAGGCGGTCGGTGACCTCCTCGGTCACCGGGCACCCGCCGGGGGCGACCCGCCCGTGGCGCAGACCGGCGGGCGCGGTGTGCAGCGGCTGGTAGTGGAACGTCGCCTGCACCCCTCGCCCCGCGAGGTGGCCGATGAACGCCTGCCGGGTCTCCAGGTCGGGAAGGAGCAGGTAGTACAGGTGTGCCGGATGGGCGCAGCCGTCCGGGACCATCGGCTGGGCCACCCCGTTCTCCGCGGCCCAGTCCGCCAGCCCCTCGTGGTAGTCGCGCCACACGGCGTGCCGCCGGAGCTGGATCCCGCCGAACGACTCCAGCTGCGCGGTCAGCTGAGCGGCGAGGACGTCGGACGGCAGGTAGCTCGACCCCACGTCGACCCACCGGTACCTGTCGACCTGGCCGCGGAAGAACCGGCTGCGGTCGGTGCCCTTCTCCCTGACGATCTCGGCGCGGGCCACCAGGTCGGCGTCGTTCAGCAGGAGCGCGCCGCCCTCGCCGCACTGCGCGTTCTTGGTCGCGTGGAAGCTCTGGACGGCCATCCGGCCGAACGATCCGAGGGGCCGTTCCCGGTAGGAGCCGCCCAGGCCGTGGGCGTTGTCCTCGATGAGGGCCAGGCCGTACCGCCGGCAGAGCTCGCCGAGGGCGTCCATGGCGCACGCGACCCCCGCGTAGTGCATGACCACGACGGCCCGGGTGCGGTCGGTGATCGCGGCCTCGACCAGTTGCTCGTCCAGGTTCAGGGTGTCCGGCCTGCAGTCGACGAACACGGGCACCGCCCCGCGCAGGACGTAGGCGTTGGCGGCCGACACGAAGGTGAACGACGGCATGATCACCTCGTCGCCGGGCCGCAGGCCGAGCAGGATCGCCGACATCTCCAGCGCGTGGGTGCAGGAGGTGGTCAGCAGCGCCTCACCGGCGCCGGTCATCTCCCTCAGCAGCCCGGCGGCCCGCCGGGTGAACGGCCCGTCCCCACAGGTGAACCCCTGGCGTACGGCCTGCGCCAGGTAGTCGAGCTCGTTGTCCGAGATATGCGTTCGATTGAATGGGATGCTCTTCAGATCGGTTTCGCTCACGGTCGCAGTGAACACCGGCCTGATCGGCCGACACGCATTACACTCTCATTTCCTGGCGAACCATTACGTAAGCCTTACATAATGCCGATCCATCCAGCACTCCACAAAAAAGGGGATTGTCAGAAATGGCAGCCCGCCGTTCCCGTAAAAGCTACGGAAGGGCATTGCCCCCGCCACAAATGATCTTCTGACATAAGATCGGAACCGGCGCTCGTCCCGCGAGGAAACCCCCTTCTCCCTCGATAATATTGCCCGGAACTCGGACATCGCCGCCTTTCGCCCGCCCCTGCCTCTCCCCGGCCGCCGGGGGCTCCGCCGCGAGGTCGCGATCAGAGGCTGCACGCGACGCACAACGAGGAGAGGTCTCATGCGACGGCGGATGTTCCCGATCGCGGTACTCGCCCTTGGGGTCTGCACGGCCGTCACGGCCGTCACCCCGGGGGCCGCCTGGGGGCTGGCCCCCGTCCCGCGCATCGGCCAGAGCGATGCGCGGGCGGGGAGCACCGATGGCCCGGAAGCCCCGCCCGCGCAGGAGGGCGCCCCGCAGGTGACAGCGGATACCCCCCTCCCGGAGGAAGTACGGTCCCCGCGAGACGCCCGTCCCGCGGAGACCGGCCCGGCCCCGGCGGCGGACGCCGCCCAGGAGACGGCGCCGCCCGCCCCACCTCCCACCGCCCCACCTCCCGCCGGTCCGGCATCCGGCCACCCGGCGTCCGGCGGGGAGAACACCACCTCCGTGGAGACCGGCTCACCGGGTGAGGAACAACCGGATGGGGAAAAACCCGGAGCAGAACGGCCCGTCGGGGAAAAACCCACTGAAAATAGCCAAGGCAGAGCGAGAAAGGCCACGGCCCCCGGTAACCGGGCATTCCGCGCCGCCTGCCCGCCGACTTCCGTGATCTGCCTGGAGAACAGCCTCCCCGGTAATCCCTCCAGCGAATGGAACATCCCGGGAGCGGGCAGCAGCAACATTCAGGGATATGCCACCAAAATAAGCGTCAACCACGGCGAAACCATACAGTTCAAGGTGAACACCGCGGCGACCAGCTACCGGATCGACATCTACCGCATCGGATATTACGCTGGAATGGGGGCGCGGAAGATAACGACCGTCAACCCCTCGGCCTCCCTGCCCCAGACGCAGCCGGCCTGCGTGAACGACGCGGCCTCCCAGATGGTCGACTGCGGCAACTGGGCGGTCTCCGCCTCCTGGGCGGTGCCCGCCGACGCCGTCTCGGGGGTCTACATCGCGAACCTCATCCGGCAGGACGGGACCAGCGGCGCCAGCCAGATGATATTCGTGGTCCGGGACGACGAGCGCGGCGCGGACATCCTCCTCCAGACCTCCGACGCCACCTGGCAGGCCTACAACACCTACGGCGGGACCAGCCTGTATCTGAGCAGCGCTCCGCCGGGGCGGGCCTACAAGGTCAGTTACAACCGCCCGTTCACCACCCGCGGCAGCACTTGCTGTAACGGCTCGGTGGAGAGCTGGTTCTTCGACTCCGAGTACCCGATGGTCAGGTGGATCGAGGCCAACGGATACGACGTGAGCTACACCACCAACGTCGACACCGTGACGCGGGCGGCGGAACTGCTCGAACACAAGATCTTCATCTCCTCCGGTCATGACGAGTACTGGTCGGACGAGATGCGGACCAACGTGACGAACGCCGGGAACGGCGGCGTCAACCTCGCCTTCTTCTCCGGAAACCAGAGCTTCTGGAAGACCCGGTGGGAGAACAGCATCGACGGAACCGGCACACCGTACCGGACGCTCGTCTGCTACAAGGAGACGCTGGCCAACGCCAAGATCGACCCGAACACCCAGTGGACCGGGACATGGCGCGACCCGCGTTTCTCCCCGCCGTCGGACGGCGGCAGACCGGAGAACGGCCTGATGGGGACGTTGTTCAGCGTCAACGGCGTCGTCAACGACGCGATAACCGTCCCCGCCGAGTACGGCGACATGCGGCTGTGGCGCAACACCTCCATCGCGACCCTGCCCGCCGGTCAGACGGCCACCTTCCCCGCGGGAACGCTCGGCTACGAATGGGACGAGGCCCCCGACAACGCCGTCACGCCGTCGGGGCTGGTGAGGTTCTCCAAAACACCGCTGAGCGTTTCGTCCTATCTGCTGGACTTCGGCAGCACCTACGGCAACGCGGTCGCGGTTCACAACCTGACGCTGTACAAGGAGGCGAGTGGAGCTCTCGTCTTCGGCGCGGGCACCACCCAGTGGGCGTGGGGGCTCGACGCCAACCACGATCGGTCCGGCTCGCCGACGGACGTCCGGATGCAGCAGGCGACGGTCAACCTCTTCGCCGACATGAACACCCAGCCGGTCACCCTTCAGGAGGGCCTGGTGCCGGCGACCGCGTCGACGGACACCACTCCCCCCACGTCGGCCATCACCGCCCCGGTGAACGGGGCGTCCGTGCCGACCGGAGCGGAGGTGGCGATCCAGGGAACGGCGGCCGACACCGGGGGCGGCGTCGTGGGAAGCGTCGAGGTGTCACTCGACGGCGGCACCACCTGGTCCTCGGCGACCGGCCGCGCCACCTGGCAGTTCGTCTGGACACCGACCACCACCGGACCGGTGACGATCACGGTCAGGGCGGTCGACGACATCGGCAACCTTCAGACGGCCCCGGCGACCACGACCGTGAACGTCACCGTGGGATGCCCCTGCACCCTCTGGTCGCCGACCGCCCTACCCGCCGAGGCCTCACACAACGATTCCGCCCCGGTCGAGGGCGGGGTGAAGTTCCAGGCCGCGAACTCGGGTTTCGTCACGGGGATCAGGTTCTACAAGGGGGAGCTCAACACGGGCACCCACGTCGGCGACCTCTGGACCGCCGACGGGCAACTCCTCGCCACGGCGACGTTCGCCAACGAGACCGCCTCCGGCTGGCAGCAGGTGAACTTCCCAACCCCCGTCCAGATCACCGCCGGCACCGTCTACATCGCCTCCTACCACACCACCTCGGGCTTCTACTCGGTGTCGAGACCGTACTTCACCGCACCGCTGACGAACGGGCCGCTCACCGCACTCGCCGACGCGGCGAGCGGGGGCAACGGCGTCTACGCCTACGGCGCGTCGAACACCTTCCCCACCGGCACCTTCCAGTCCACCAACTACTGGGTCGATCTGGTGTTCGTTCTGGAGAACAGCCTCTGGGACAACACCGCGGTCCCGGACGAGGAGTCCCACGACGATGCCCAGGCGGTCACCCTGGGGACGAAGTTCACGGCGAGCACGACCGGCACGATCAGAGGCGTCCGGTTCTACAAGGGCGCGCTGAACACCGGCACCCACGCCGGAAGCCTCTGGACCGCCGACGGGCAACTCCTCGCCACGGCGACCTTCACCGGCGAGACCGTCTCCGGCTGGCAGCAGGTGGACTTCTCCACCTCCGTGCCCGTCACCGCCGGCACCGTCTACGTCGTCTCCTACCACACCACCTCGGGCTTCTACTCGGTGTCGAGACCGTACTTCACCGCACCGCTGACGAACGGGCCGCTCACCGCACTCGCCGACGGGACGAGCGGGGGCAACGGCGTCTACGCCTACGGCGCGTCGGACACCTTCCCCACCGGCACCTTCCAGTCCACCAACTACTGGGTCGACGTGGTGTTCGCGCCGTCGAACACCCTGTGGACCTCCCTGAGCTCACCGGAGATCGACTCCAACAACGACTCCCAGGCGATCACGCTAGGGGTGAAGTTCACCTCAAGCACGACCGGCGTCGTCAGGGGCGTCCGGTTCTACAAGGGCGCGCTGAACACCGGCACCCACGCCGGAAGCCTCTGGACCGCCGACGGGCAACTCCTCGCCACGGCGACGTTCGTCGACGAGACCCCATCCGGCTGGCAGCAGGTGAACTTCTCCACCCCCGTCCAGATCACCGCCGGCACCGTCTACGTCGTCTCCTACCACACCACCTCGGGCTTCTACTCTCTGTCAAGACCGTACTTCGTCTCATCGCACGTGAGGGGACCGCTCACCGCACTCGCCGACGGGACGAGCGGGGGCAACGGCGTCTACGCCTACGGCGCGTCGGACACCTTCCCCACCGGCACCTTCCAGTCCACCAACTACTGGGTCGACGTGGCGCTTGACTACCTCTGAGGACCGCGCCCGGGGGATCAGCCTCCGGGCGCGGAGGGAGCCCGGCTCCCGTACGGAAGCCGGGCCCTCGGGAAGCGCCGGGTATCCGGTGGGCGGCGCAGTCTCCGTACCGGATCGTCCAGCGCGTCCCGCCTGGAGAACCATGCGGGCCTACATCACACCGGACTGTCCGGCACGCGGTAGATCGCGTAATCACCTGAGCGGAATTGAAGCTCAGCGTAATCCCCGATCTTCGAATCGAATGTTGCGCGGCTTTCGTCGGCGAAGAGCCAGCGCACTCCGTAGCGCTCCCTTAAAGCGCGGATCACGGATGACAAGGGCGCGTGGAAGGCCGCGTCATTCAGTCGAATTCTTTCCTCGTCCCAGAACGGCAAGCGCTCCGGCAACTGCCCCGGACGCCAATGGCTCATGTTTGTGGACGTATACGTCCACCCTTCAACCAGCACGCGTCGTTCGGACAGCGCGGCCACCCAGAACTGACGGCTGTCGCACGGGCTCTCATACCCCCAGCGGCAATGTCCGTTCGTAGCGACCAGGTCCTTCGGATTCGAGTGAGCGCGCAACCACCGTGCGGCCTCAACGATCCCCCGCGGGATCGCCTGGGCCGCCACCGGCTGGTCCTCTCTGCCAACGGCGATTTTCGGTGCGTCGTCCGTGGCCGACAGGATGCGCGTACACCAGGCGGCGGGCGGCCCGGCGGCGGTGAACATGACGATCACAAAAGCCCAAGCTCGAAGGCTGCCGCGCCTGGTCACAAGCAAGGTGACGGTCACCACGAGAACGGCGACCACGAGGACGGCATAGGGACAGTACAGGATTGAGTCCTGCTGGCCGGGACTCAGCGGAGCCCTGACACCGCAGAACATGCGGATCAGATAGGCGGCCGTCATCCCTGCGCCGACCGCGCCCGCCATCGCCCTCGGCGATATCTGTGCCCGCCGCACGATGACGACGATTCCATAGGCCGCGACAATCATCAGATAGGGGTAGGCCACCGCGAAGAAATAGAGCTGAGCCAGGTGAGGATGGTCCAGCAGAAGCACCGCGGCGAAACACGCCGCGCCCATACCGAGCAGGAGAACGACCGGGGGTCGTATGAGCAGCCGCGGCTTGCACAGCAGCCCCAGACCTCCGCCCCATGTGACGGCCAGACAGATCACGTACAACACCGTGATGCCAAGCAGTGAGGCCAACGGCGGCTCGACCGTAACGGCAGAGCCGGTCAGTCCTTCCCAGGTTCGGCGCATCAGGGACAGAGGATCGATTACCATCGCCTGCCGTGCGCTGCCGAACAGCACCAGCTGGGCGTAGAAGAAGCACGCCGTCGTCATCCCGAGTGCGACGAGCGCAGGCCATGGTGGTCGACGCCGCGTGACCGCCTCGACCGTGACAACGGCCACGAGCCCCCCACCGAACAGGAGTAGACAGGTGGCCTTGGCCCCCATGACCGCCACGAGGAATACTCCCAGCAGCAGCCATCTCCCGGCGTCACGCCGCCGCTCAAGAAGATCGACGAAGAGAAGAACGGCCGGGGCGAAGAGCATGGCTCCGAAAGTCAGGCTGGGCCCGGTCCAGGACTGAAAACCTCTCCACGTGAACATCCCGATGTTCACCCCCAGGTAGAGGTTCGGAGCGGTCATGAAGACCGTGCCCGCAATGGCCGTCAGTGCCCCGGCCCATGAACCGGTGATACGTCGGCCGATCATTCCCAGAAGAACAACAAGCGCGGCCAGCATAGGCAGAGTCGCCAGACGGAAGAGCAACACCAGCGGTTCCACTCCGGTCACCCAGCTCGCCGCCGCGAAATGAGCGTAAATGAACCAGTGATAGAAGAGGGATTCGCCGGCGACCATGGGCAGCCTGGGCGGCATATGATTTTTCAACTCACCGATCAGAGCCAGGTGATACGGCATGTCGATATTGGCCGTCCCGAGTGACGGCCAGACGAGGGCGTTACTCCGGAAGAAAGTAACCGCCCCCAGGGCGACCAGATACATCACGATCAGCGCAAGAGACCACGACCACCAGGCAGGCGCCTTATCCGTCCTGTGGGATCCGCCTCTCCAATGCCTCCGTAGTCGTGGGACGGTGAGGAAGAGCACATACGTGCCGACCGGCCATGCCAGCACCAGCAGCGGCAACCCGATGGCGCGGGCGGCGATGTAGGTGAACACCTCCAGGGCATAGCCGAGCGCCGCACCGAGAGCGATCTCCTCTGCCAGCGTACGGCTACCGCCGTACAGCGCCCGGATGAGCAGCAGACCAGGAAGTGCCAGGCACAGCACGATATAAACGCCGAAAAAGCTTATGTCCGAGCCGGAAACCCCGAAGAAGC
Source organism: Streptosporangium sp. NPDC006007 (assembly GCF_040614315.1). Taxonomy (NCBI): domain Bacteria; kingdom Bacillati; phylum Actinomycetota; class Actinomycetes; order Streptosporangiales; family Streptosporangiaceae; genus Streptosporangium; species Streptosporangium sp. NPDC006007. The sequence goes on from NZ_JBEXUG010000002.1 coordinate 45,025, forward strand.
TCAGCACTGCCACGGTGAACGAAACCACGAACGAGGCCGGCAACCACCTTGACAGTGACAGACACCGCAATCCTTGACGCCGCGTCCCTCCGTGCGGGGACCCGCCTGGTGGAACGGTTCCCACAGGTTCGAGTGGGATCGGCGCAGAACCCTGCGCGGGCGAGCTTATGTCCATGCGCATAAGCTTGATAACGTGCGGGCCTCAGGCCGGCTTGAACGCAGCCTGTTGATTGTTTCCTTGCCAATATTATGGCCGATAATGACATCGCGACTCGCGGGATCTTGTCGCGATTTCGACTTGTCTCGCGATCGAATAGGCGACCGACGACGGCATTCACCGCGACAGTACCCCAAAAAGACCATAGGTGGCACCCATGTTCACAGCGCCGCCTTCGGGGAAGTCGTTTTGTCTACCTGTTTAAGAAACGCAGCATTAGAGGAATCACCGTCTTGGGTAAGCCTCCGAAAACTTCCCTGCCGATCCTTTTCGTCGCCAGGAGGAACGATAACGAACCGGGTCAATTCAACCTCTCCCCTTTTACCTACTCCAATGCCCGAAACTCCCGGACTCAGGTAAATGACGGCTCGACCGATCGTTCACCAGTACGATTCACAGGCCGGTGCCACTGCCACCTCCATTCTTGGGGGACATACGTGACCTCGGCTGGGACGATCGAGTGAACACCTCGGCCCTCGTGCCGGCGGGGTTCGCCGAGCCCTTTCCCAGCCCTGTGGCCACAATGGCGATGGAGGCTTCGCCACCTCGATCAGGCGCGGTGCAACCAGAGATTTATTCCGAAAGAGGATGACATGAGGATTCTCCACATTGGATACCGGCTACCTCCTGAACGGGGTGGGAAGGAGCGCTATGTCGAGCGCCTCACCCATGAGCAGCTTCTCCGCGGCCACCGGGTCTTGATCTCCCATCGCCAAGGCCGGATACCGGACGGCGCGGAAACACTGTCGCTGACGCCGACCCGAGCAAGTCAGGCGATCTCCAGAAAGTCCGATGTGACCGCCTTCGCCATGGAGTGTGCGCGCGCGCTTACTCACGCGGGCCGTATCGATGTTATCAACGTGCACGGCGATCACCGAGAGGCGCTCGCTCTCGGTCCCGCCGCGCGGCGGCTCGGGATCCCTGTTGTCGTCACCGTCCACGGGGCGCTCACGTCACGCCATCGGCTGATCATGCCGTGGGCCTTCCGCCATGTGAACGGCTTCATCGCGATCGGCACCCGGCCAACGGACGACCTGCTCCGTGTTGGGATACCGGCCCAGCGGATCCGCACGATGTCCAGCGGCTTGGACCTCACCCATCTGGCCGGTTTCCGCAACCAAGGTTCCGTCGAACCAGGGTTGATCGTCAGCGTCGGCTCACTGGAGAAGGTGAAGAACCACGCTCTGACGATCAGGGCCTTCCGTGAGCTGCGCATCGTCCGCCCCGACGCACGCCTTGTCATCGTAGGTGAAGGCGCCGAGCGCGCTCATCTCCAGCAGCTCGCCGGCCCCGGCTCCGGAATCCAGTTCACCGGGCAAATCTCCAGCGACCATGTCTACTCTCTGGTGAGCCGGGCCCAGATTTTCGTGCTCGCCTCCGCACGGTTTCCCACCATTGGGGAGGGCATTCCCACCGCCGCTCTGGAGGCCCTCGCACTGGGGACCCCCGTCGTGGTCTCCTCCGACGCCTCACTTGACCCGATCATCGAGGACCGCGGCGCCTGTCGTGTCTTTCGCAGCGGGTCATCGGAGGAGTTGGTAGCGCATCTGCGATCGGTGCTCGAAGATGAAAGGTCCCGCCTTCACATGATCGAACGCGGCCAGGAGGCCGTGTCAAGCCTCGACTGGCCACTGGTGGCCGCCCGCATCGAGGAGTGGTACGAGACATTCATGATCGGTAGGGCATCTCGTCTCCTCGCGGAGATGTCATGAGAGGCCCGCACATCTGCGAGGTGATCAAATCTCTGGATGTGGGAGGTGCGGAGGTCCTACTCGTCGAACGGCTGCTCGCCACTCCCCCTACCGGCAAGCGCCACACTGTCATATGCCAGCAGGCGTCCTCCCCGGAGCTCTCCGAACGGCTGCGCTCGGCCGGTATAGACGTCGTCGACCTTACCTCGTCCCCCCGCCACCTCCGATCCGCACACCTTGTGCACAGAGTCAGGCTGCTGAGACCCGACGTGCTCAACATCCATTCGCCCATTCCCGCATCCCTGCTGAGGCCGATGTCCCGTCTGTGGAGACCTCGCCCCGTCCTGGTCTCAACGGTCCACAGCGTGCGCTACCGCCTGCCGACGATGTTGCTTGACCGTGCGACGGGATGGCTGGACACCCGGACCGTGGCCGTCTCCCCGCAGGTGGCCCAGGCTGTCACGAGTTGGGGCGCCCGCAGCCTGGTCACCCGGATTCACGGTGTCAGCGTCACGCGGCAGCGACGCTGGGCCGCGGAGTCGCAACAGACGAGGCAGCAGTGGAACGTTCCCCACGATGCCTTCCTCATCGTGCACGTCGGTAACTTTCGCCCGGAGAAGAACCACGATCTGCTCACCGAGGCCGCAGCACGGGTTTCCCGGCTGGCCCCCCGTACGGTGTTCCTGCTGGCGGGGTCCGGTCCTCTCCAAGAGCGAGTGGCTCGCCGCGTCGCCGCTCTGCGGCTGGACAACGTACGCCTGCTCGGCCATGTGCCCGACGCCGCTCGTCTGATCGCCTCTTCCGATCTACTCGTGCTCAGCTCCTCCTACGAAGGTCTCCCCGTTGTCGTCATGGAGGCCCTCGCCGCAGGCGTTCCGGTCGTGTCCACCGCAGTCGGCGGAGTGCCCGACCTGGTGGAATCCGAGCGGAACGGCATACTCACCACACCCGGGGATCCCGGCTCGCTCGCCGAGGGCATGTTGCGGGCGATGCAGAGCGGGGTTCAAGCACGCCTTCGCGAGGGCGCACGGGACAGCGCCGACCGCGTCGACATCAGCGTGGCAGCGGAATGGTTCGACCGACTGTACGACGAAGTCTGCCCATAAATCATGACAAGCGTGCTCGAACGTGTGCTTCCACGGATGCGCCCACCCAGCGGGCGCCATCTACGCACATTCGCATCGCTGACCACCGCGAGCTTGGCCGAGGCGATCCTCCCCTCGCTCACCCTCATCGCTCTGGTCCGGTCGGCGGGAGCCGAAAAGTCCGGACAGATCATCTTCGCTCAGTCCCTTGCGAGCATCTGGTTCCTGCTGTGTGACCCGCGTGCGGAGGATGCGGTCCAGCGATTCGTTCCGATCGAACACCGGCGGAGCGGCCAGGGATCCGCGCTGTTCATCCGCCTGCTCCACTGGGACGTGGCGATTGGCGTGGCCGCGACCTGCATCGGTCTCCTGATGACAACGACCGTACGCCTGCTCGGTTTCGCCACGGACGAATTCGCGCTCATGCTCTCCCTGGCGATCGTCACCCGCGGGGTCATGGCCTCGCACGGGACGACGAGCGCGGCCTTCGCGCTGACGGACCGGCTTCACAGTCTCGGCCTGCTCCGCGTGAGCTGCGCGATCGTGTCGTTCGGGCTGGCATTGGGCGGACTGTTCGCCGGCGGTCCCCTGGCCTACCTGGCCGGCCAGGCACTGGGCACGCTGGTGATGACCATGGTGCTGTACATGCGGGCGAAGCCGGCGGTGTTCGCGGAGTTCGGGCCGGCCGCGACACGAATCCGGCTCCCTTCGGGCCTGGTCGCCTTCTCCCTGAAAGCGTCCGTCGGGACTTCAGTCGCGGGGATCTCCGACTCGGGAATCCTGACGGTCGCGGCCTTTCTCGGAGGTCCAAGCCTGGTGACCATCCTGAAGATCGCAACGGCCCCTGGTCGTCTCTATGCGAACCTGGTCATCCCGGTTGCCGCGATGCTCTATCCCCGGCTGGCACAGGCAGCTGTGGCGGAAGACGGCAGGATGCTCATCAAGAGAGACCTCATCCGGGCGACCCTGCTGCTCGCGGTCGTCGGGGCGGCTTGCCTGACGGTGACGCTCCCAATCGCCAACGACATCCTGAGCATGATGTACGGGCACCAGTATGCCGAGATCGGGACGGTGGCCATGGTGATCCTGGCCGCCGAATGCGTAAAGGGACTCGTGTGCTGGGCGAACGTGCTTCCCCTCGCCGTCGGCAGGCCGACCTGGCGACTCGCCTACCTCTCAGCGGAAGGGATTCTCCTGCTGGGTGCGCTGTTCGCCGCCGCCTGGACCGCCTCGAACGCCTTCGAGATCTCGCTCTCCTTCGCGAGTGGAGCACTGGCCATCGCCGTTCTCGGTGTGATCGTGTGGATCACATTGCTACGGCGAATCGTTCACGGCGACAGATAGATGTCAGGGGGCCGACGTTCCGGCCAGGGCATGCGAACCGGATCCACCACCTCCGCCGTTGCGATCGGGTTCTCCGGTGAATCCGCTCGCCGCCCGCAGAACCCGTCCTGTCCTCGGCAGACCGGAGAACCTGTTCCCGCACCTTCCCGCCATGGTGTGCCTCACCCTGGAATGCGGCTGTCGAGAATCATCTTGCAGTGCCGTCGCGTCCGCCCGGGACCGCGCGGTCAGGTCTTTACGTAGTCGCCGGCCCGCTCGTTCGACAGCGAGTCCGGGGCCTGTTCTTTCTTCGGCGGCACCCTGGTCCAGGCCACCGCGGAAAGCAGACTCGTAACCATGACGATCGGCATACGCTGGCGAAAGATCAGGCCGATGTTCGCCATGGTGGTGGCATAGGCGACCATGCTGGGAACGATGAAGAGAAGGAGAATCCAGAACATGCTGCGGTCATAACGCCATAGCCTGCGAGCCCCACGCACGGCACTGTAAAGAAGGTAGTACCAGATAACCACTTCGATCTTTCCGAACTGCAACATCATTGTCCCCTCCGCCCAGGGGAAGGGGGACAGGAGCGTGTAGAGGAGTTTGGGTCCGAGCGCGCCCCACGGGCTGCCGCCGTCTTCGAATACCACCCCAGAGTCCTCGCTGGCGACGGCACGACGGAGATCATCCGACTGTCCGTACTCCAACTGTTCCCTCATCGCCCCGAAGGGGCCCTCTTCGGCTGCCACTCCGAGAAGGATGAGAACAGGAACCAGCACCATGGAAAGGGTTGCCATGACACGAAGGGATGGGGATCGCCTGGAACCCAAAACGCTGAGAATAAGCGACGGAGCGCACATAAAAACCATGTACGGACGGACATGCCACAGCGCCCAGAGAAGAGGTCCGAGGACAAACAGTTTACGCATGTCAAAGCGTTTCATATTTGAACACGCAAGGCCAAGACAGGCTATGACAAGGAATGCGTTGAAACCGTCCTTGAACGTGTCCGAGGTGTGCACCAGGAACGCCGGAGTGAATGCCGATATGATAAGCAGACGAAACGCCGAACGCTCGTCGACATCAAGAAGCCGAGCGAATCTGTACATCAGAACGCACAACCCACAGGCCAGGAGCGCGACAACGGCCGTGCAGGCCAATGCGGCCTTCCCGCCGCACAGGTAGATAACGATCGCGAACAGATTACATGGCACGGCCACGGATTTCAGAGATCCGGCCTGCCCAAGAGCGACGAAGTGAACCCCCTCCCGTTTCCATTCTTCGACTATCTCCATTGATATGGATTCGTAGGTGAGATTGTCACCGCCGTACCAGGTTCCTCCGTTTCGCATAAGCATGACGTGGACGGCCAGCCGGGTGATGAAAGCCAGGAGCAGCACGGGCAGCACTCGCCGCGCCACGTCCGCGTTGAAACTCACATGAACAATAAAGACGAGCATGACTGCGGCGGCAGCAACAATAATATATTCCACGCAAAACCATCTCCAGTCCGCCTCAAAGCCGCCTTCTGCAGACATGCCGGGCCGTGGAGGGCTTCTATTCATGCTCCGGAGGCTCAGCGGCCCAGGCACCCGCTCGGCGACACCGCTGATATGGCGCCACAATGTCGGCTTCAAGGGTTTCCATCCCTTACCGACTTAACTTTTCACCTTCTTTATTTGGTTCTGTCACAAACCTCCCTTCATACTGCTCCAGCGAGTGGATATGCGGCGAAATCGGCACCATGACGATCGAAAGCTCCCGCCTTCGCCTCAGAAAAAATACACCTGACAGGCAACCAAGACCCATAAACAAGCACGACACAGGGGTAAACGTTCTCGAAAAACCAATGGCTCCCGCCCGTTTCGGCACCGCATGGCGCCGGAGCACACACGGTGACGTGCCGGACGCAGGCGACAACACACGCCTATCACGAACAAAAGACGTAGAACGGCATCGCCGCCCGGTCCCCGCTCACCATCGACAGTCGGGTAGGCCGCGCCGGCATCGCCAGAGCCGACGACGGAAGCACTTACCGATCCCAAATCGTCCTGTAGAACAATCCTCGACATCTCGCCGATCCAGCCCTCCGACCTATCGCGCCTAGATCACGTACAGGTAGGAGGTAGGGAAACATTTCACCACCACCCCTATGGCAACGCCGAACAGGTTGATTTCCGAGCTAGCTTCTCCGACATGTCTCAGACCCATCGTTGAGGAGCACGTGATGCGAGACAGTCGGATTCGTGTCATGGAGATCATCGCCAGGATGAGCGGTGGCGCGGCCAGACACGTCATCGAGTTACACCAGCTACGAAACCCGGAGGAGTTCGACCATCGTGTTTACACCGGCTACGTCGATGTGGACGAAAGCGACCTTCTGCGGCTGCGAAGCGCCACCGTACCGGTTCATCGGGTCCCAGGTCTGGGCAGGTCGATCAGGCCCACCGACGATTACCGCGCGCTCACCCACCTGATCACATCCATGCGCGCCTTCCGCCCGCATATCGTCCATACCCGGACGGCGAAGGCCGGTGCCCTGGGCCGATTGGCCGCCCGCTTGTCCGGTGTAGGTTCAGCCCAGGTACATACATTTCACGGCCACCTTTTGTATGGATATTTCTCCGGACCCAAGCGATACTTTTACGTTCAGGCGGAAAGATTTCTCGCCTCCATGTCCGACCGGCTCGAAACAGTGGGTTTCCAGGTCCGCGACGATCTACTGAAAGCAGGGATCGGCCGTCCCGAACAGTACGTTGTGATCCCACCCGGCATTCAGCTCGCCCCCGTTCCCGATCGTGAGGCCGCCCGATCCTGCCTGGGGCTTCCGCCGGACGCGCCCGTCGTCGCGTTCGTGGGCCGCCTCACTCACGTGAAACGGCTGGATCGATTCGTCGCCACGGCTGACGCGGTGCTCCAACGGGTTCCCGACTGCCGCTTCGTCATCTGCGGGGGCGGCGAACTTCACGAGGAGGTCAGACGGAGTATCGAGCCTTTCCAGCACGCCTTTCACCTGCTCGGCTGGAGAAAGGACGTGGAGACGGTCTATTCCGCTGCCGACGTGGTCCTGCTGACCTCCGACAACGAAGGCACACCCCTCACGCTCATCGAAGCGGGAATGGCCGGAAGACCGGCCGTCTCCACACGGGTGGGAAGCGTCGCGGAGGTTGTCAGACACGGGGACACCGGTCTGCTGGCCGCGTGTGACATCGGCGAACTGGCGGAGCAGACGGTGCGGCTGCTGTCCAACCCGGTGCTCGCCGGTGAGATGGGCGAGTCAGCTCGCAAGTGGACGCTCTCCTCATTTGGGGCGGAACGCTTCGTCGCGGACACCGAAGCTCTTTATCGATCGCTATGCGAGGAGCACTGGGATCGCCGCACCGCGGAGCGATTGAAGGGGAAATGAGGAGGTGGAAACCCTGCCGGCCGGTACGAACCTCTCTCACATGACGGTGGCGTCATTCGAGAAGGCCATGATCCCAACGACCACGGCACGAGCCCACAGCTGATCGATCAACCCTACACATCCAACAGGGAAAGCACGTGAGCGGAACATCTAAGACCAACTACCTGATAACGGGTGGCAGCGGATTCATCGGGTCGTACCTGACCGACGCGCTGCTAGCCCGCGGTGACTCCGTTGTGATTCTGGACAACCTGTCGACCGGGCGGCTTGCCAACCTCCGCCCCCACCCCGACCTCCGTTTCATACACGGGTCGGTCCTGGACGAGCTGATGGTCGACGAGTTGGTCCACCAGTGCGACGTGGTCGTCCATCTCGCGGCCGCGGTCGGCGTCAAGCTGATCGTCGAGCAGCCGCTGCGTTGTCTGACGACCAACATCCGCGGCTCGGAGATCGTCATCGAGGCAGCGCATCGGTACCGGAAGAAGATCCTGATCACCAGCACGAGCGAGATCTACGGCAAGAACTCCTCAGGCCCGCTGGGAGAGGATGCCGACCGCGTCCTCGGCAGCCCCGCCGTGGTGAGATGGGCCTACAGCACCGCGAAAGCCGTCGACGAGATCCTCGCCAACGCCTACCACAAGGAACGCGGTCTGCCCACGATCATCGTCAGACTGTTCAACACCGTCGGCCCACGGCAGAGCCCGGCCTACGGCATGGTCATTCCGCGCCTTGTGCAGCAAGCCCTCTGTGATGCCCCCCTGACGGTATTCGGCGACGGCACCCAGACCCGGTGCTTCGCCCACGTCGCGGACGTCGTCGACGCGTTGCTCCGGCTTCTCGACCACGAAACGGCGATCGGCCATACCTTCAACATCGGCTCCGCCGATGAGGTGAGCATCCTGGAGCTCGCCAAATCGATCGTCGAACTCACCGGATCCACCGCTGGAATCAACCTCATTCCGTATAGCGAGGCTTATGTGGCGGGCTTCGAGGACATGGCGCGCAGGGTTCCCGACACCACGAAGCTCCGCATGCTCACCGGGTGGGAACCCAGACGAACGCTTGACGACATCCTCATGGAGACCATCGCCCATGCCCGGCGAGAGATGGCGCCGGCGGAGAACCCGGTGCACACGTGATGGAGGCCGCCGGGCATCTCACGCCTGGGGGCGCCCAGGGGTATGCGCACCGAGCTGCGCCCCCCGGCCGGCCCACCCGGCTCGACGGCGATGTCCATGGCGCGTGCTGATCATGTACGTAATTGCCAAACTACCAAGGGATGACCAACTGTGAAGATCGTTGTGACCGGCGGGGCGGGGTTTATCGGCGCGAACCTATGCAAAGAGCTCTCCCGACTCCCTGAGGTCTCCCACATTCTCGTTCTGGACGATCTGAGCTCCGGTTCCCTGGCGAACCTGCGGGACACCAGGGTCGACTTCGTCCAGGGCAGCATTCTGGATCGCTCTCTGCTGGGCGAGGTCATGAGGGGCGCCGACGCGGCCGTGCACCTGGCCGCCCGCCCGTCCGTGGCCATGTCGGTGGACGACCCCGAGGGATCCCACGACGTGAACGCCTCCGGCACCCTGCGGGTGTTGGAGGCGTGCCGCGCCGTCGGCGCGTACGCCGTCACCGCCTCATCCTGTTCCGTCTACGGGGACAGCGCCGAGAACCCGAAACACGAGGGACTCCCCACCCGGCCGGTGAGTCCATACGGCGCCGGTAAGCTCGCCGCCGAGGCGTACACCCTGTCCTACGCGGCCAGTTTCAACATGCGCACTCTGGCCCTGCGCTTCTTCAACGTATACGGGCCGTTCCAGCCCGCCGACCACGCCTACGCCGCGGTCATCCCCGCCTTCATCGACGCCGCCCTCAGAGGCGACCCTCTGCGCATCTACGGCGACGGCCTGCAGACCAGGGATTTCACATTCGCCGAGACGGTGGTCTCGGTGCTGATCGATGCCGTCATGCGCGAAGTGACGAGCGACACCCCCGTCAACGTCGCCCACGGCGTCCAGGTGTCGCTGCTGGAGTTGGCCCGAGAGCTCGGCCAAGTGATGGACCGGCCTCTTGAAGTTCGCCACGCACCGCCCCGCAAAGGCGATATCCGTGACTCGCGAGCATCCTGCGAGAGGCTGCGCCGGCTTTTCCCCGACATCGCCCCGGTTTCGCTGGACGTCGGGCTCCAGCGCACGGTGAGCTGGTTCGAACAGCCGATGGTCGCAGGCAGCGGGCGATCGCAGTGATCTCCGGGGAATTGCTCGCGATCGCCGTGTCCACCGGCGCGGCGGCATTCGTTCTCGTGGCCATGCTCACCGAGCTCACACGACGGTTCGCCGTATGGCTCGGGATCGTCGACCGGCCTGGGGCGAGCAGGCCACATCGTCGCCCGACACCCTATCTCGGGGGCATCGCCATCGTCGTGGGAACGCTTCTCCCGATCGGAATGCTGGTCCGGGACTGGGACCTCCAGATCGTCACGATCATGGCGAGCGCCGTACTCGTCGCCCTGCTCGGAGCGATCGACGACTGCCGGCCGCTGAGGCCCGTCTGGCGGCTCATGCTCGAAAGCGTCGCCGCGGCCATGGTCGTGGCCACCGGAGTGCGCATCGAGTTCTTCGGGAACTGGATCGACGCGGCGGCCGCACTGGTCTGGATCGTGTTCGTCACCAACTCGTTCAACATGATCGACAACACCGACGGCGTCCTCGGATCCATCGGCACCGCGAGCGCGGGCATACTGTCCGTCGCCGCACTCGTCACAGGGCAGCCCACCATCGCCCTGCTCCTGCTCTCCATCGCCCTCGGATGCCTTGGCTTCGTCGCACACAACTGGAGCCCCGCCCGAATCTTCATGGGCGACGCGGGCTCGCTGTTCATCGGATTCACCCTGTCGGCGTGCGCGGTGACGGTATTCGGCAAGACAGGACCGGCCACGGCCCTTCCGGGGCTCCTGCTGTTCACCTTCATCCCGACGCTCGACACCTGTCTGGCGATCATCGCCCGCCAGCGAGCCGGCCGCCCCTGGCTGATCGCGAGCCCCGATCACCTGGCGCATCGGTGTGTCGCGGCCGGCTTCACCCCCCGCCAGATCGCACTCCTCATGTGCGGCGCCACCACGGCGACGAGCCTGCTCGGAATGCACGTCCTGCTCGGCTGGGTACCCAGGCTCGTCTCGCTCGCGGGACTTCTCTGTACCGGTATCGCGCTTGTGACACTCCTGCTGAAGGCTCCCAGCCGGTATCCCTCACCTCGCGCACACCGCGCACACCGCGTACGCCGCGCGAAAAGCGTGGCCATGGCCTCATCCGAAGGAAGGCACTAACCCGGTGGACTTGCTCTACTACACACGGCTCATGCGCAGAAACTGGCTGTTCATCCTCCTGTCGCTGGTCCTCGCCGTAACCGCGGCACTCGTGATAACCGCGAACACGTCGCCCAAGTACGTCGCCACGATCTCCATGCTGGTCTCCGGTCACGACAAGGAAGGCAGCCTTTCCACCGCGTACCAGGCAGGGATGCTGTCACAGCAGAGGGTGCAGTCCTATGCCAACCTGCTGTCCAGTCGTCGAGTGGTCAGTCAGATCACCACAGGTGAAGACGTCCAGCGCCTCCAGGCGAACATCACGGTGGAAGCCATCCCCTCCACCGTGCTCCTCCGCGCCACGGTCGCCGACACCGACCCGGCACGCGCCGCGCGAATGGTCAATGCCCTGGGAGAGGCGTTTTCCCGGCTGATCGACGAGATCGAGCGGCCCACTCCGAACAGCCGTCCCACCGTCAAGGTCACGATGGTGGATCAGGCGGATGTTCCCACGACACCGATCAGTCCGAGACCGCTGGTCAATCTCGTGCTCGCCGTCACCATCGCACTGTTCGTCGCCGTCGGCTCAACCGTCCTCCGCGACCGCCTGGACACGACCATCAAGACGAGTGAGACGCTGCAGCGCGTGTCGAAGAGCTCGATCCTCGGCGTGATCGGTTACGAGCGGGACGCGCGGCACCACCCCCTCATCGTCCGGGACCAGGGCCGCTCCTCCAGGTCGGAGGCGTTCCGCTCGCTCCGCACCAACCTGCAGTTCATCGGGGTCGATCGGCAGCCGAAGTCGCTGGTGGTCACCAGCTGCCTGCCGGGCGAGGGCAAGTCGTCCACCTCGGCCAATCTGGCGATCACGCTCGCGCAGGCCGGGTGGCGGGTGATCCTGGTGGACGGAGACCTCCGCCGGCCGAGCATCCCGCGCTATCTCGGGATCGAGGGGGCGGTCGGCCTGACCGACGTACTGATCGACAAGGCGCAACTGCCGGACGTCATCCAGACGTGGAGCGAACCGAACCTGTCGATCCTGCCCAGTGGCCGTATCCCGCCGAACCCGAGCGAACTGCTCGGCTCGCAGGGGATGCGGCAGCTGCTCGCCCGGCTCACCGAGGCGTACGACATGGTGATCGTCGACGCGCCGCCGCTGCTGCCCGTCACCGACGCCGCGACGCTCGCGGCGGTCTGTGACGGCACGCTGCTGGTCGCGCGGTACGGCAGGACCCGGCAGGAGCACGTCACCCGTGCCGTGGAGATGCTGTCGTCGATCAACGCCCGTGTGGTGGGCAGCGTGCTGAACTTCACCCCGGCCAGGAGCGACCAGTACCGCGGCTACGGCTACGGCTACGGCTACGAGCCCCAGGTCAAGACGTTGACGACTGCGTGAGCAACCGGAGCGGGACGGCGAGCGACCTGGCGATCCCCCGTCCCGCCGCCCGGTAGGCCCAGCGGGAACGCCGGTAGGGGTCCGGGATGTCGGGCCGATCCACCCGGACCAGCCCGCGCAGCGCCCGCGCCTCGGCCACCAGGGCGCGGGCCCGCCGTACCGGATCCCGGTGGCCGGCGATCCTCTCGGCCGGTACCGCGCGGGCCAGCGCGCCGAACTCGGCGATGGTGAAGGCCCGGGTGGCCGCGGGCAGGTGCCCGGCCACCGCTTCGGCGCGGTGCCGGGCGGTGGCGGTCAGCACCAGGTCGGCGGCGGCCACCAGGTCCGGGGTCAGCCGCCGGGAGACGAAGCCGCCGGGATCGCCGCCGAGACGGACGAGCACGCGCCGCGCGTGCTCGGTCATCGCCCTTCCCCGCTCCGCGTGGGTGCCCGCGCTGGTCACCTGGAACGCCGGGCACGCCCCGAGCGCCGACCGCGTCAGCCGTTCGGCCAGCGGGGAGCGGCAGATGTTCCCCGTGCACACGAACAGGATGTGGAAATCGGTGTCGTCCCCCGGCATGGGCATCGCTCTGTACATCCCTCCAGGATCGCGGATCGAGATCGTCGCGTCCGGGGGCCTCCGGGGCGTCAGGAGTGGCCGCCGGTCGCGCCGCCGGGGAGCGCGCAGCCCCGCGGGTCCTGGGTGATCCCGGTGTGCTGGGGACGGACCAGCGGCTGTACCGGAACCACCGGTGGCGCGTCGGAGGCGGGTTCCGTCAGGTCGAGCTCCAGCGTCCTCGACTGCCCCGGGTTCAGCTCCAGCAGCGTCGAGTAGACGGGATGGGAGCGTTCGACCTCGCTGATGACCGGCACGCGGTCACCGTCGAGCCGTGCCGCGCCGAGTTCCGCGCCGACCCCGGCGTACAGCGAGACCCAGAGCAGGTTGGAGCCGACGACGTGCGGACGGCCGGGCGAGTCGAGACGGCCGGTGACGTAGCCGGGCAGTCTCCCCGCCGGCACGTCGTTGGTGAGCCGGACGCGGACCCTCACCGGACGCGTCCCGCCCCGGCAGGGACCCAGCTCGTAGTCGAGGGAGCGCTCCAGGTAGTAGTCGAGCTTGCCGCCGGCCGAGTTGTTGATCACCAGTCCGGCGAACGGCCCCGGCCGCCGGGACAGCACTCCGCCGAGCGGCGTCTGCGCCAGGTACCGCTGCTCGGCGGGCCTGCGGCTCCAGATCTGGAGCCGCCGCTCGCTCACCATGCGGGACAGCACGGTGAACAGCCTGGTGGGTCCCGCGGACGACTCGGTCAGCGCGTCGCCGACGGCGCCGGCGACTCCGACGAGGAACCGCTTGCGCTCCAGGGGGTCCGGATATCGGGCGTAGGCCGTCCGCTCGGTGAGGTCGACGACGTTCTCCGCGGTCAGCGTCTCCCCGCCGGGGAGGGTGACCGGGCCGATCAGCTCCAGCAGGTAGGAGAGCCCGGCCGGGTCGGTCGCCACCGCGCCGTCCAGCCGCCGGTGGTTCTGCCGTTCCCAGAGCGCGGACCAGGTGGCCGCGGCGTACGGGAAGTGCGGGGAGAGGTTGGAGACGGAGAGCAGCCGGGTCGCGCCGGTCCCGTATCGGGCCCGATAGGCCGGGCCGTGGTCGGTGACGGGGACGGCGCTCTCGTCGAGGCCGGTGTTGGCGGAGAGCCGCCGGATGCCGATCTTGCCGCGATCGGCGTCCACCAGGCCGAACGCGCCGACCAGGCCGCCGGTGCCCCGCGCCTCGGCGTTGGTCTGGAAGGCCAGGAAGTAGCGGCGCGGGCCGTCGTGGCCCAGCATCGGGGGCAGCAGGGCGGCGGCGGTCGCCGCGTCACGGAGCAGGCCGCTCAGCCGATCCACTTCGCGTAGCGCCGTGTCGCGAGCCTGGTCCAGCGCCCCTGCCCCGGTGTCCGCCGGGGTGACCGCCAGGCGGGCTCTCGCCCGGGCGAGGCGGGCGGCGGCGGTGTGCAGCACCGGGGCCGCCGCGTCGAGGCCGGCCAGCATCTGCCGCACGTCGTCCAGGGAACGTGTTCCGCCGGTGATGAACCCGTCCCCGGCCCGCTGAACCCCGGCCAGCACCTCGGTCAGCTCGGCGGCGGTCTCGGCCAGCCCGCGCACGGTCGCCGCGCCGTTCCCCACCAGCGGGGCGTGAGTGAGCAGCGACCAGTCGAGGCCGCCGGTGAGCCGGCGCGCCTGGGCCGCGGGCCGGCTCGCGTCCGCGAGCGCCCCGGCCAGGTGGCCGAGGTCGCCCTCGTTCGCCAGGGCGCGCAGCCGGAGCAGCGCGCCTCTGGTCTCCTCCAGCCGATCTCGCACGCTCAGGCCGAGATAGGCCGACCAGCCCCCGGCCAGCGCGAGAACGGCGGCCGGGGCCAGCAGGCCGATCGCGACGACTCGCCGGCGCCTCCTGCCCGTCCTACCTGGCACTGGAAGCGCGACGGCGCCGTACGGAGATCAGGCTGCTCGCAGCCCCGGCGACCAGCAGTGAGGCACCCGCCGCGGCCACGGCCGACAGCGGCGCCCCGGTGAGGGGCAGTTCCTCGGAGGCCCGGTGCTCCCTGGTGAAGGCGGCCCGCTCGATGAGTTCCGCGCAGCGGGCGTTACCGCACTCGAAGCCGTCGGCGGACCTGTGCTCGGCCCCCAGGGCGTGGGCGTTCCGATGGTGGTGGTGGTGGGCACTTCCGCCGCCACCACCACCGCCGCCGCCCCCGCCACCACCGCCACCACCGCCGCCACCGCGGCCACCACCGCCCCCGCCGCGACCGCCGCCGCGGCCACCGTTCCCGCCGTCGTCGTCATCGTCGTCATCGTCGTCACAGGGGCGCGGTGGGTAGGGCGGCCTGTCCGGCGTGGACGCCGCGGCGGCCAGGCAGCCGGTCCAGGCAGCCGCCGGTCCCGCGCTTATGAGCATCGGCCCGCCTCCCACGACCACCGCGAGAAGAACGGACACCGTGTATTTTCCAGCCATTTCAAAACTCCCCGCCAGCGTTGATCAAGGCTCGGGACACGTCATTCGGAATACGAATAAACATCTCCACGGAACCCGTTATATCGACCACCGCGAAAAGCGGCCCGCGCGGTCCGCGCCCCTTACTGAACGATCACCGACTGTTCTCTGTCCATTGACGGTCCGGCGGGGCCCGCCGGACGGCGGACTCCGTCCGGCCGCGCGGCGGGGTCAGCGCGCGCCTTCCAGCCGGTAGACCGGACCGGCCAGGCTGAGCGCGTACAGTTCGCCGTCGTGATCCTCGCCGAAGGAGGACAGCTGCTCCACCCGGCCCTCGACCTCGCCCCGGCCCGGCTGGTCCGCGGGGGCCGACCTGACCCATCCGGCGCAGAAGTCACCGTAGAGGAAACGCCCGGCCAGGCCGGGGATCCGGCTGCCGCGATATACGTATCCGGCGATGACCGAGCAGTTCCCGTCCTCGCGCAGGGAGTACTCGATAACCGGGTCGACCGCGTCGCCGGGCGCCTCACCGGCGAACGGGTGGCGGCCCTCCCTGCGATTCCAGCCGTAGTTGCGGCCCCCCTTTCCCCGAGGCTCGAAATCGACCTCCTCCCAGGAGTTCTGGCCGACGTCACCGATCCACATGTCGCCCGTTCTCCGGTCGAAGGTGAACCGCCAGGGGTTGCGCAGGCCGTACGCCCAGATCTCGGGCCTCGCCCCCTGCCTGCCGACGAACGGGTTGTCCCGGGGCACCCGGTACGGCGTGCCGCGCGGGTCGATCCTGAGGATCTTCCCAAGCCAGGTGCCGGTGTTCTGGCCGTTGCCCTGTGGATCTCCCGCGCCGCCGCCGTCGCCGACCGCCACGTAGAGATGGCCGTCAGGGCCGAAGGCGAGCTGCCCGCCGTTGTGGTTGGCGTAGGGCTTCCGCTGCACGAGCACGTCCCTGCGGCCGGTGGCCCTGCCGTCGGCGAAGGCCCACTCGGTGACGTGGACGTGGCCGTCGCGGTCGGTCCAGTCGAGGTAGAGGAAGTCGCCGCCGGGGTGGAAGGCCACCCCGAGCAGCCCCTGCTCGTTTCCCCGGCTCACCTCCGCCGAGAGGTCGACGACGGGTTCCGCGGTGACCTTGCCGTCCACCAGCGCGCGCAGCCGGCCCGGCTGCTCGGCCACGTAAAGGGTCCGGTCGCCCTTGCGCACGGCCATCGCCACCGGCATGTCCAGCCGTGCGACCTCGGCGAACCGCACCCGCTCCGCGGTTTTCCGGGTCGCCGGGCCGGAAGCGGCGGGGTGGGTGGGCGCCGAGCCGGCCGCGGAACAGGCCGCCAGCGTCGCGCAGAGCACGGCCGCTCCCACTCCGGCCCGGTAGAGAGTCGGCATGTTCATCATTTCTCAATGATGGGCGACAGCGGGGGCGGAACGCGCGGGTTGCCGAATCCGGCCGCGCGGTCTCTAGACTGCGGACATGCCTTCAGCATTGATCACGGGCGCGACGGCCGGCATCGGCGCCGCGTTCGCCCGCCGCCTGGCCGCGGACGGATTCTCCCTTGTCCTGGTCGCGAGGGACGAGGATCGCCTGGGCGCCTCCGCCGAGAGCCTGCGCCTGCGTTACGGGGTGGGGGTCGAGGTGCTCCCCGCGGACCTGTCCACCGACGAGGGGCTGGGGAAGGTCGAGAAACGGCTCGCCGAGGGGGTCGACCTGCTGGTCAACAACGCGGGCTTCGGTCATCCGGGCTCCTTCCTCGACGTCCCGGTCGCCGGGGAGCTGCGGATGCTCAAAGTGCACTGCGAGGCGGTGCTCCGGCTGACCATGGCCGCGCTGCCCGGAATGCGGGAGCGGGACCGGGGCGCGGTGATCAACGTGGCGTCGGTCGCGGCGTTCTTCACCCGGGGCAGCTACAGCGCGTCCAAGGCGTGGGTGGTCAGCTACAGCGAGTCCGTGGCCGCGGAGCTGACCGGCACCCGGGTGCGGGTGATGGCGCTGTGCCCGGGGTTCGTCCGCACCGAGTTCCACGAGCGCGCCTCGATGGACACCTCGGGCATCCCGGCTTTCCTGTGGTTGTCGGCGGACGACGTGGTGCGGGAGGCCATGCGGGATCTGGCCAGGGGCAGGCGGGTGAGCGTTCCCGACCTGCGCTACAAGGTCATCGTCGGGGTCGGCAGGTTGATCCCCAGGGGCCTGGCCGGTCAGGTCTCCCGCCGTCTCGGCCGCGAATAGGGGGCGGTTCCGCCCCGGCGGGGAGGGCGGAACGTTCAGACGCGGGCGGTGGCCGGGTGGCCGATCGCCAGACCCGAGACCGGGTCGAAGAAGTGCAGGTGGTGGGTGTCGACGGCCAGTTCGACCTGCTGGCCGGGGCGGACGTGGCTGCGGGAGTTCACCCGGGCGGTCCACAGCGACTTGTCGCCGACCAGCGGCAGGGTCGCCTCCTCGTCCTCACCGGCGTCGGCCGCGGCGACGGTGTCCTGGTGCTGGACGGGCGGGGCGTCGATCAGGAACAGGACGTTGATCTCGGAGCCGAGCTCCTCGGTGACCTGGGCGCGGACCTGCAGACCGCTCCAGCCCCCGGCCGTGCCGTTGGCGGCGACGGCGTCGTCGAAGTCGGAGGGGCGGATGCCCAGGATGAGCTTCCTGCCGAACCACCGGTCGAGGCCGGGCTTGCCGGCGAAGGTCTCGTCCGGCACCGGGAGCCTGAAGCCGGCGAAGGTGACGGCCGCGCCGCCGTCGCCGCGGACCAGCTCGGCGTTGACGAAGTTCATCGACGGGGAGCCCATGAAGCCCGCGACGAACAGGTTGACCGGCTGGTCGAAGAGGTTCTGCGGGGTGTCCACCTGCTGGAGCAGGCCGTCGCGCAGCACGCAGACGCGGTCGCCGAGGGTCATGGCCTCGACCTGGTCGTGGGTGACGTAGACGGTGGTCACGCCGAGGCGCTCGTGCAGGGTGTTGAGTGAGGCGCGCATGGAGACGCGGAGCTTGGCGTCCAGGTTGGAGAGCGGCTCGTCCATGAGGAACGCCTGGGGCTCGCGGACGATGGCGCGGCCCATCGCGACACGCTGGCGCTGACCACCGGACAGGGCGGCCGGCTTGCGCTTGAGGTACTGCTCCAGACCGAGCATCTTGGCGGCCTCGTTGACCCGCTTGGAGATCTCCGTCTTGGGCATCTTGCGGAGCTTGAGGCCGAAGGCGAGGTTCTCCTCGACGGTCATGTGCGGGTAGAGCGCGTAGTTCTGGAAGACCATGGCGATGTCGCGGTCTTTGGGAGGCAGGTGGTTGACCACCCGGTCGCCGATGGAGATCTCGCCACCGCTGATGTCCTCAAGGCCGGCGATCATGCGCAGGGCGGTGGACTTGCCGCAGCCGGACGGGCCGACCAGCACCATGAACTCGCCGTCCCGGATCTCAAGGTCGAGACCGTTCACGGCTTTGACACCGCCCGCGTAGATCTTGTCGACTTTGCTGAGCACGATGGATGCCATGGAGAATCCTTAGCTCCTCGGGCCAACCCCGCGTTCACCCGGTGTGGATACGTTTTCATGCATCTCACCGGAAACGGACATCCGTGTCAAGAGTTCTGCCGACCTCGCCTAGTCAGCACCACATCTTTTATCCCTGCGCACTGGATCAACTACAGAAAATATGTTGGAATCGTTTCCATGAACATGCGTCGTACCACCATCAAGGACGTCGCCGAGGCGGCGAGGGTGGGGGTGGCCACGGTGTCGCGGGTGCTGTCCGGCGGCTCGGCCAGTCCCGAGACCAGGGAGCGGGTGCTGAGCGTCGCGGCCCAGCTCGACTACCGGCCGAGCGCGCTCGGCCGCAATCTGCGTCAGCGGCGCTCGGGCGGGATCGGGCTGCTGCTGCCCGACATCACCGACACCCTCTACGCCCGCCTGGCCGACGGCGTGCTCACCTGCGCGCGCTCGGCGGGCGAGCCGGTGATCCTGGGCGCGACGGGTGACGACGAGGAGCGTGAGGCCGAGCTGATCGGCATGCTGCTGGAGCAGGGCGTGGACCGGGTGATCGCGGTCCCCTCCGGCGACGGCGAGACCTGGGCGCCCACCCTGCGCGCCGGGCTCACCACGGTGTTCGCGCACCGGATCGCCGCCGGGCGCGACGATGTGCCCGCGGTGCTGGCCGACGACCGCACCGGGG
The DNA here is from genome assembly GCF_040614315.1 of Streptosporangium sp. NPDC006007. Classification (NCBI taxonomy): domain Bacteria; kingdom Bacillati; phylum Actinomycetota; class Actinomycetes; order Streptosporangiales; family Streptosporangiaceae; genus Streptosporangium; species Streptosporangium sp. NPDC006007. Next base: position 64,538 of record NZ_JBEXUG010000002.1, read on the forward strand.
TGCGGACCGCGGTGGACTACCTGACCGGACTGGGCCACCGCCGCATCGCCTACCTCGGCGGCCCGGGCCAGGAGCAGCGGCTCTCGGCGTTCCGGCAGACGCTGGGCCCCCTGGTCGACGAGGAGCTCATCGTCCTGGCTCGCGGCACCCGCGACTCCGCCTACGCGGTCGCCGCCGGGCTCTTCCAGCACCGGCCCGACCTGACCGCGGTGCTGGCCGGGGGCAACCTGCTGGGCGAGGCGGCGGTGCTGGCCGCCAGGGAGCTGGACCTGCGGGTGCCCAGGGACCTGTCGCTGGTCATGTTCGACGACGTGCCCTGGGCCGAGCTGTGCTCTCCTCCGCTGACCGTGATCGCCCAGCCCGCGCAGGACATCGGCTACCGCGCGGCCGAACTGGTGCTGCGCGCGGGCGCCCGGCGGCCGCGGAACGTGCTGCTGCCCACCGAGCTGATCGTCAGGGGGAGCTGCGGGCCTAGAGGGACTTCTCGATCGCCTCGATGACCGCGGGGTCGCCGGGCTCGGTGCTCGGGCGGAAACGGGCCAGCACCTCTCCGTCACGCGAGATCAGGAACTTCTCGAAGTTCCACCGGACGTCCCCGGCCTCCCCCTCGGCGTCGGGGGCCCGGGTGAGCGAGGCGTAGAGGGGGTGCCGGTCGCCGCCGTTGACGTCCGTCTTGGCGAGCAGCGGGAAGTCGGCGCCGTAGGTGGTGGAGCAGAACTCCTGGATCTCCTCGGCACTGCCCGGCTCCTGGCCCATGAACTGGTTGCAGGGGACTCCGACGACGGTGAGACCCCTCTCGCCATAGGTCCGCTGGAGCTGGACCAGACCCTCGTACTGCGGGGTGAGCCCACACCGGGAGGCCACGTTCACCACCAGGACCGCCCTGTCACCGGCCAGCTCGGCGAGCGTGGTGGGCGCGTCGGCGAGAGTGCGGATGGGGATGTCACGAATACTCATGATCTACACCCTAATCCTCTTATCAGGTTTGGGAGTTATGTCATCCATGGCATGAAATGTGAGGGGGCCACCGGCGAGACGGCGGACCTCTCACCGGGTGCCGATCCTCCCCCGCCGGCCCGAGGAGCGCCGGGAGACGCCACGGCTCGCCACGCACGGGCGTGGACGCGCCTCCAGTCACCCGGCCGGCACTGATCCAAACCCCATGCCGGAATGATTTTCACCTCGTCCCGCCGCATAGGTGAACCGCCGGCGGTCAGTCGGACCCCGCCGAACCACCCGTAGACCACGAAGATCGGGCAAACACCTTCTCTCCGCATGTCGCAATCACCTCTCGCCGCTCCCCCGGCGTACTAGAAAGCGGCCTAGAGAAACCGTCGTGGTGTCTCATGCCGGAAACGGGCCGGCGAGACCACGCGGGTATTCCCCGTCCGAGCCACGGGCGCCGGAACGTCAGGCGCACGGGGGGCCATGTCCCCCGCGCGCCCCCGCACGCGGCCAGCGGACAAGGATGAATGTGAACAGCTACCGCGTTCTGCGCAACACCGTTGTGACCATGCTCGCCGCCTCAACCATGGTCGGGTCGATGGCGATCGGGCGAGCCGAGGAGATGGGGCAGGCCGAGGAGGCCGGTCAGATCGGGCAGGTCGGGCAGGTCGGGCAGGCCGAAGCCGAGCAGGCCGGGGAGATCGCGGAGCCGGCCCTGAGGGCGCCGACGAGGACGATCCACCGGGCCGTCTGGTTCACCCGGACCGCCCCCAGGATCAGGCCGGTCGTGCGAGCTCCGAAGGTCAGGAACAAGGCGATCGCGTTCCGCCTCGTCGCCCGCCGCTCGTGGTCCCACGACCAGTTCCAGTGCCTGGACAGCCTGTGGACCAGGGAGAGCAACTGGAATCATCAGGCGCACAACCCGTCATCGGGTGCCTACGGCATCCCCCAGGCGCTGCCGGGCTCGAAGATGAGCGACAGCGGCGGGGACTGGCGGTCGAACCCGATCACGCAGATCCACTGGGGTCTGCGCTACATCAAGAGCCGCTACGGGTCACCGTGCGGCGCCTGGGGTCATTTCCGGTCCAGCAACTGGTACTGACCGCGCGAGGAGTATCCAGGGGAAGGGAGCACTCCTCGGACGCCCGGGACCTCCGGGTCCCGGGCGTCACCCCGCGAGCCGTACGGCGATCGCCTGGATGAGCAGGTCCAGGCCGAACGCGAACTCCGCCTCGTGGTCGCACTCGGCCAGCTCAGCGGCCACCCCGTTCACCCGCGGGAACAGCAGGGGATCGACATCGCCGACCTGGATGTCGGAGCAGTGCACCGGGGCGAACGTCGGGGTGACCCCGACCTCGCGCAGCAGCGAGCCCACGATGTAGGCGATGAACACCCGCAGGACGCGCAGCGCGTCACGCCCGTCGAACCCGGCGCTGTGCAGCGTGGCCAGAGCCCGCTCGACCGCCGGAAGCCCCGCGGTCGACTGGAGTCGGCGGCTGACCACCACCATCGTGCAGCGGGGGTGGTGGTGCGCGATCTGCCGGAACGCGAGCGCCTGCGCCCGCACCCGATCGGGCCAGCCGGCGTCCGGATCGTCGATGAACTCGATCTTCGAGAGCACGGTCTCGGCCACCCCGTCCAGCAGCGCGGACTTGTTGGGCACGTGGTTGTAGAGGGACATCACCCCCACCCCCAGATCCGCCGCGATCCTGCGCATGGACACCGCGTCGGCACCCTCCCGCTCAATGAGGTCGATGGCGGCGGCGACGATTCGCGGTCGGGAGAGCGGCTCGGCAGACATAAGGCCCATTGTCTACTCCTCCCGGCGCCCGCACGCCGTCCACGCGCGACTCCGTACGCCCCCCGCCGGGGCGGCGTACGGCTCACCGGAACGGGCGGCCGGCGAGCAGGTCCGGCGGGACCACGCGACCCACCGGGCGGGACCGCCGGAGCCCTCCCGGGCCGGCGTCCAAAGCCCTATCGGATCAACATGAAAACGGCTGCTCCGGCGGCGACGGCGAGGGTGGCGAACCAGGCGATGAGGGCGTCGGCCCTGTTGTCGAGGGGGCTGCACTCGTGGAGGGCCCGCTGGACGCGCTGGTAGCGGATACCGGTGCGGGCGAGCAGGAGCGCACCGCAGGCCGCGGCCAGGACGAAGGGGATCGCGGCGGCCGGTGGGACGCCGGCGCGCAGCGCGACGCCTCCCGCCCCCAGGCTGCCGACCGCCAGCAGGGCCGCGGTACGGACCCAGGCCAGCCGGGTCCGCTCACTCTGCAGGCCCTCGTCCCAGATGCGGGTCATCGGCCCATCAGGATAAGGATCATGGCGAGCACGGCCACGGCCGCCACGCCGTACCCGAGGACGGGGGCCAGCGCGGGCGCCGGAAGCGGGGCGGCGCTGCGCAGGGCGCGCTCAACCCGGCGCCAGCGAGGGTAGGCCATCGCGGCGGACAGGGCCGACAGCGACACCAGGGTCAGCGCCAGCACCGTCCGCATCCAGGGGACGAAGACATCGGCGGAGACCGCGGCCATCGCGACACCGCCCGCGCTCAGCGCGAGCGACGTGCTCAGCCAGGTCAGAAAGGTGCGTTCGTTCGCGAGCGTGAACCGAGGGTCCGGTTCGTCTCCAGACGTAGCCATACCACCGACGCTACTTCCACCCCTTTTCCCCTAGAGAACCCGGGAATGTTTCTTACCGGGAGTCAAGGGGAAGGGAGCCGAACCTCAGCCGCAGGCGGAGGTCAGCTGCTCAACCCACTTCACCGAGTCCGTCGCGACCTTCTGCGCCGCGTCGACCGCGCCGTTGGCATCGGTGACGTTCAGGCCCTCCAGGGACTTGCCGATCCCGTCGGCGGCCTCCTTGAGCGTGGTGTTGGACGCCTTGTCCGCCAGGTCGCCGAGCTTGGCGCCCCCGTCGTTGAGCGCCTTCTCCATCGCGGCGGGGTCGTCGACCAGGCCGGTGATCTTCTGCAGGGTGTCGGTGACGATGCCTGTGGCCTGCAGGCACTGCTGAGCCTTGTCGATGCCCTCGGAAGCCTGCCGAACCTCCGAGCATCCGGTGGTGACGACAAGAGCGGCCAGCGCGGAGGCGGCGAGAACGGGGATCCGTCGCGGAAGGGGGCGCATGCCCAGACCCTACCCAACGAACCGATATCACAGGGGCATCCATACCGGCTCGTTACCGGTCGGATCCGGCGGGCACGGGGAACGGACGGGGCGGGGAGTAAGGTGGAACCGCCCTCGGCGTTCGGCTGAGCGTCGCCCCGAGTGACCACGGACCGCCACAACCCGCGACGGTGACCCGCCGGCATCCGCGACGCCACCCGGCGCCCGCGGCGGATCGGCCGGCCTCCGGGAGGAGGTCCTCCGGGACCGTCAGAGACCCACGAGGGAGAACATGCCCACCTGCGAACATCTCACGTCGGCCCAGGACCCGCCCCCGCGCACACCCGAAGGATGCCAGGAGTGCCTGGCGATCGGCGGCAGATGGGTCCATCTGCGTAAGTGTCTGTCCTGCGGGCACGTCGGCTGCTGTGACTCCTCACCCAACAAGCACGCCACCGCCCACTTCAAGGAGGCCGGCCACCCGGTCATCACCTCCTTCGAACCGGGCGAGCACTGGCGGTGGTGCTATCTCGACAACATCGTCGGCTAGCTCCGCGACCGGCTCGTGATCGACCCGGCGGGCTAGTCGCGCTCCAGGGTGGCCTCCTCGAAGTCGAGCTCGTGGATGACCCTGCTGAGCACCTCGTCGTCGATGCGCCCCTCGTCGCGCAGGCGTACGAACACCTCGCGCCCGGCCGCCAGCATCTCCCTGCGCAGCCGCCGGTAGACGGTGCTCGGCGTCTCCTCGCCCTCGGGCCCCGTGCCCCCGCCGAGCCGTTCCCAGGCGGTGAGCGCCCGGCGTTCGGCCCGGGACCTGAGCTGCTCCACGACCTCCTCGTGCACGTCGGCGACGCCCTCGGCCACCAGTTCCTCCAGCCGGGCGAGCTCGGCGGCGGCCGCCGCCTGCTGGGCCTCGGCCTCGGCGAGGTTGTCGGCGAAGGCCTCCTCCTCGTTGGAGACCCGCAACCGCCGGATGAGCGCCGGAAACGACATCCCCTGGAGCAGCAGGGTGCCGATCACCACCACGAAGGTGAGGAAGAGCAGCGTGGGCCGGCCGGGAAATCCCTGCGGGATGGCGAAGGCCGCGGCCAGGGAGACCACCCCGCGCATGCCGGCCCAGCCCACCACGACCACGTTCTCCCAGGGCGGCGGACGCGGCTCGCGCCGCCGGATGCCCCTGAAGAGGACCCTGGGCAGGTAGACGCTGGGCACGATCCAGACGGCCCTGGCGAGGACGGTGGCGGCGAAGACCGCCAGCGCCATCCCGGCGAGCCTCCAGGGGCTCTCCCCCTCCAGCTCCCGCATGATCGGCCACAGCTGCAGGCCGATCAGCACGAAGACGACCGTCTCCAGGAAGAAGTCCACCACCCGCCAGACGGCGTCGGACAGCAGCCGGGTGCCGAAGCCCGCGCGGGGCATGCGGTGGCCGACGTAGAGGCCGACGATCACCACGGCGATCACGCCGGAGGCGTGCGCGGCCTCGGTCGCGAGATAGACGCCGAACGGGATGAGCAGCATGACGGTGTTCTCGACGAGCGCGTCCCGGAGCCTCATCAGTATCCACGTCAGGCACCAGGCCAGGACGAGGCCGATCGCCACGCCGCCCGCCGCGGAGTAGAGGAAGCCGGCGAAGGCCTCCAGCCGGCTGATCCCCTCCCCCAGTGTGGCGGCGACGGCCACCCGGTAGACGGTGAGCGCGGTGGCGTCGTTGAACAGGCTCTCCCCGATCAGGATGGTGACCACCCTGCGTGGAAGCCCGAGCCTGCGCGCCACCGCGACCGCGGCGACCGCGTCGGGCGGCGCGACGATCGCGCCCAGCGCGAACGCGGCGGCCGGCGGCAGGGCGGGCAGAAGCAGATGGGTGACCCAGCCGACGACCAGCGTGGTGAACAGCACCAGGCCGACCGAGAGCAGCGCGACCGGACGGCGCACCGCCTTGAGCCTCAGATAGGAGCTGTCGATGGCCGCGGAGTAGAGCAGCGGCGGCAGGAAGACCAGCAGGATCAGCTCGGGGTCCAGCTCGTAGCCGGGCACCAGCGGGGACAGCACCAGCCCGGCCGGCACGAGCAGCAGCGGCGCCGGCCAGCCCCTGCGCCTGGCCACGGTCGCCACCGCGATGGCGACGATCGGCACGGCCAGCAGTCGCACGGCCGACACCTGATCCATGCCACTCCCCACCCGTTTACGGGTGATCAGCCTATGGGAGACCCGCTACCCGCGCGGCATCCGCCACGACGGGGCCCCGCGGCTCACCACTCGCGGCGCTCGTCACGGTCGTCACGGCGCTGCTCGTCGTAGCGCTGCTCCGGGCGGAGCCGCTCACCGGTGGAGTGCGGCGGATCCTGGACGTAGGGGCGCGGCACCCGCTGGCCGGGCTGCCGGCCGCGCAGTCCCAGCGGATCGGACGGGTCCACCTCCTGCTCGTAGGCGGGCGGCGTACCGTACAGGTCGCGCAGGTCCGCCGGGTGACCGGCCTGCGGGGACCGCTGGGCGCCGAACCCGTAGGGGTCGGGCTGGGAGGGGGCGGGATAGCCGTAGGGGTCGGGCTGCGCGGTGCCGTAGGCGGGCTGCTCCGGGAATCCGGAGGGGTCGGTGGAGTGCCCGGGCGGGGGGTGGGGGGCCGGGTGCGGCCGGTGGCCCGAGGCCGGGAACTGCTCGGCGTGAGGGGCGAAGGGGTCCACCGGCTGCTGCCTGGTGGGCGGGGGGGCGAAGGGGTCCACCGGCGCCGGGGGGACCGTGCCGTACGGATCCGGCTGCCGGCCCTGCGGCGGCATGCCGTAAGGGTCGGACTGCGGGCCCGGCGACGGCGCGGCGAACGGATCGGCCTGCGGGGGGGACGGGGTGAACAGATCGGGTTGCGGGGACGGTCCGGCGAACGGGTCGGGCTGCCGGACGGTGCCGTACGGATCCGGCTGACGGCCGTGGGACGCCAGGCCGTACGGGTCGGCCTGACGGGCCTGTGGCGCCCCGTAGGAGTCGGGTTGCGGGGACGGCGCGCCGTACGGGTCGGGCCCCTGCGGCGCGTAGGGGTCGCCGGGCAGCTGGTAGGGCGGGTCGCCGGGACCGGAACCGAGCGGGTCGCCCGGCTGCGGCTGCCCGTAGGCCAGGGAGTCGTTCACGATCATGTTCTCCCGCGGCACCGCGTCGGCCGGGCCGTATCCGGCGAGCGCCCGTTCCTGGGATCGGTCCAAAGGCGACGCGACACCGCGTGCGACCAGTACATCGGTGGGGCTGAGGGCCGCGGCCTGGCGCGGTTCCTCCGGCGGGGCGATCACCTGGGTGGCCGGGTCGGGGTGCTGCGGCGGCCGCGGGTAGTCCTCGGGACGGGGCCGGGCGTACTGCCCGGTGCCGGGGAACTCGCCGTGCGCCGGGTAGCCGGGCCGATCGGCCGTCTGGGGTTGCTCGTCGACCTCGTCGGGATACTGGCCTCCGGCCTCGACGAAGCCCTCGTCAAGGGTGTCCACCAGGCGTCCCACGTCGTTCATGGGCATGCGGAAACTCGCGGTGCACATCTCACCGCGCCACAGGCTCAGCACCAGGGTGCCTTCGTGCCAAGTGACCCGGAGCACCCGCTCCTGGCCACGCTCGTCAAAGAACACCTCGCCGAACGACGGCAACGGGACAACTTCCGACATGGAGGACATAGTGCTTTAACCAGCCTTTATTAGTCCACTCAACCTCGGGAAACCCTACCGAACCGGTCTTTCCGTCCCCATCCTCCGCCTGGTTAACACCCCAGCGGACGATCTTCCTTGACCTTATCCAGGTCGGCGAGCCGGATGATCCAGCCAGTTTGCCATGCGATACGAGCCTCACGTTCCGGAATACCGGGATGCGTCCGCCAGATGACTCCCCGGAGCCAGCCACGTCTGTCGGGAGGAGCGGGTACGGTTGGCTGTCGTGCCGACCGACTCCATCGCTCCCGCCGAAGACGCCTCCGCCGCAGGGGACATGCCCCCGGTCGAGGAACTGCTCAGCACCGCCGTGACCGCCGTGGGCGGGGCCGAGCGTCCCGGCCAGGTCAAGATGGCACAGGCGGTGGAGGAGGCGATCCGGTCCGGCGACCACCTCGCCGTCCAGGCGGGCACCGGCACCGGCAAGTCCCTGGCCTACCTGATCCCCTCGATCCGGCACGCCATGGCATCCAAGGGCGCCGTGGTCGTCTCGACCGCCACCATCGCGCTCCAGCGCCAGCTCGTCGACCGCGACCTGCCCCGGCTCGCCGAGGCGCTCGCCCCGGAGTTGCCGCACGAGCCCACGTTCGCGATCCTCAAGGGCCGCCGCAACTACCTGTGCCGTTACAAGGCCAGCGCGGGATGGCCCGACGAGGAGCAGGACCAGCTCTTCGACCCGCGCGAGGTGAGCACGACCGGGCGGATGGTCCAGCGCATCCAGGAGTGGGCCCAGGAGACCGAGACCGGCGACCGCGACGAGCTGGTCCCGGGCGTCAACGAGCAGTCCTGGCGGCAGTTCTCGGTGAGTTCCAGGGAATGCCTGGGCGCCACCCGCTGCCCGAGCGGAATGGAGTGCTTCGCCGAGCTGGCCCGCGCCCGCGCCGGTGAGGCCGACATCGTCGTCACCAACCACGCGCTGCTCGCGATCGACGCCATGGAGGACTTCTCCCTCCTGCCCGAGCACGACGTGGTCGTGGTGGACGAGGCCCACGAGCTGGTCGACCGGGTCACCTCGGTGGTGACCGGAGAGCTGTCGGAGCAGACGGTGGCGCTGGCCGTGCGCCGGGTCGGGAGGCTGATCGAGCAGTCCGTCTCCGACCGGCTGCTGGAGGCGGGGGAGGATCTGAAGTCCCTGCTCGCCGCCGCGCCCGCCGGACGCCTCGACGAGCTCCCCGACGTGCTCGGGCTGACCCTCGCCCTGGTACGCGACTCGGCATGGGGGTGCGTCACCGCGCTGGGCCCCCGGATGGGCGGCGACAAGGACGACCCGGAGGGCGCGGGGCTGCGCAAGGCGGCCTTCACCGCCCTGGACGAGGTCCACGACACCGCGCAGCGGATGCTTGAGGCGTTCGGCCACGCCGAGGAGGTGGACCGGGCCGAGGTGGTCTGGCTGGAGGCGGGCACCGAGCGTCGCCCGCCCCTGCTGCGGATCGCCCCGCTGACCGTGGCGGGCATGCTCCGCGACAAGCTCTTCGGCGACCGCACGGTGGTGCTGACCTCCGCCACGCTCGCCCTGGGCGGCGCCTTCGACGGCCTGGCCCGTCAGTGGGGCCTCGGAGCCGGCGACGAGAAGGACAGGCGGGCCGGCTGGACCGGCCTGGACGTCGGCTCGCCCTTCGACCACCCGCGCAGCGGCATCCTCTACATCGCCAGGCACCTGCCCCAGCCGGGCCGCGACGGCCTGCCCGAGGTCTACCTTGAGGAGATCACCGAGCTGATCCAGGCCGCGGGAGGCCGGACCCTGGGCCTGTTCTCCTCGATGCGCGCCGCCAGGGCCGCCACCGAGGCGCTCCGGGAGAGGCTCGGCGTGCCCCTGCTCTGCCAGGGCGACGACTCCACGATGCTGCTGGTCAAACGGTTCGCCGAGGACGAGCCGACCTGCCTGTTCGGCACCCTCTCCCTCTGGCAGGGCGTGGACGTGCCGGGGCCGTCCCTGCGGCTGGTCGTCATCGACCGCATCCCGTTCCCCCGCCCGGACGATCCGCTGAGCTCGGCCCGCCAGCGCCACGTCGCCGCCAAGGGCGGCAACGGCTTCATGTCCGTGGCGGCCACCCACGCCGCCCTGCTGCTCGCCCAGGGCGCCGGCCGCCTGCTCCGCAGCCAGCACGACCGGGGCGTGGTCGCGATCCTGGACCCCCGGCTGGCCACCGCCCGCTACGCCGGCTTCCTCCGCGACTCCCTGCCCCCCTTCTGGCCCACCCACGACCCCGCCAAGGTCCGCGACGCGCTCAGGCGCCTCGGCGCCGCGTAGGACTCCGCTCCGGGGGGCGTCCTCAGGAGACCGGGACGGAGCCGAGGCCGGGAACCGTTCAGAAGGCCGGGACGGAGCCGGGGTCGGAAACCGGCTCAGGGGCCGGGGCGGAGCCGGTTCAGGGAGCGTTCAGGGGGCCCTGGAGTCGGGGATACCGGGCCGGAGGCGGGGAGTAGGGGCGAGGTCAGGGGAAGATGGTCAGATCCGGGCGCTTGGGGTCGAGGCCATCTCCGGAGGAGCGCCCTCGCAGGCGGCGGGCGACCCACGGGCCGAGATGCTCACGCACCCATCGGACGTCCTCCGCGCGTCTGACCCGGGGGTCCACCCGCCCGCGCGGCGGCCACGTCCTGCGCCAGTCGTCCTCACAGTCGATCCCGAGCACCTCGCACACCTTGGCGGCCACCATCCGGTGCCCCTCCTCGTTCATGTGCAGGCGGTCGTCGCTCCAGGCCCGCCAGTCGCGCAGGCCCTGCATCGACCACTGGTCCACCAGGCGGCAGCCGTACAGGTCGGAGATGGACCTGACGTGCAGGTAGAAGATCGCGAACGTGCCGCGGGCGCGGCGCATGATCGGGGTGTCGCGCGGATCCACACCGGTGAAGAGCAGCACCTCGGCACCGGTGGCGCGCAGGTCGCGTACGGCTCCCGCCAGCCTCCCGGCCATCCGGTCGGGGTCGCTGCCGGGGCGGAGCAGGTCATTGCCCCCCGCGCAGAGGCTGACCAGATCGGGCCGGAGCCCGATCGCGCGCGGGACCTGCTGCTCGACGATCTGGTCGATGAGCCTGCCCCGCACGGCGAGGTTGGCGTAGCGGAACTCCGGATCGAGCGCGGCCAGCCTCTCGGCGACCCGGTCGGCCCAGCCCCGATGGTGTCCGAGCCCCACCGGTCCCGTGCCGCCCCCGGTGGGGACGGGGTCGTTCAGCCCCTCGGTGAAGCTGTCGCCCAGGGCGACGAAGGAGCGGTAGCTCACCCCTGGCTCTCCGCGACGGCGTGCAGCGCGAGCACGTAGGACCTCAGCCCGAAGCCCGCGATGGTGCCGGTGGCCACGGCGGCGACCACCGAGGTGTGCCGGAACTCCTCGCGGGTGGCCGGGTTGGTGATGTGCACCTCGATCAGGGGCGCGGTGCGCTGGGCGATGGCGTCGCGCAGCGCGTAGGAGTAGTGGGTGAACGCCGCCGGGTTGAGAATCACCGGGATCCGGCCGTCGGCCGCCTCGTGCAGCCAGGTGACCATCTCGGCCTCGTCGTCGGTCTGCCGGACCTCCACCGACAGGCCCAGCCCCCGGCCGGTGTCCCGGCAGAGCGCCGCCAGGTCGGCGAAGCTCTCGGCACCGTAGACGTCCGGCTCCCGGACGCCGAGCCTCGACAGGTTGGGGCCGTTGAGAACGTACACGGGCCTCATCTGGTCACTCACCGTTCCTCGCCGGCCGCCCGTCCCCGGCGGAGTCCATGTCGCCCAGCCGCCGTGAGATCGCCGCCGGGCTCACCGGGCGACCTCATGGTAGGCGGCTTCGAGCAGTTCCTCAGGCGGGTCCTCCAGCAGGGACACCTTGGCCAGGTCGTCCAGGACGACGAAGCGCAGCCTGGCCCCCCGGCTCTTCTTGTCCAGCCGCATGTGGTCGCGGAGCTCGGGCCAGGCGTCGCGGCGGTAGGAGGTGGGCAGCCCGACCGAGGCCAGTACCGACCGGGTGCGATCCACGACGCCGGAGCCGATCCGGCCGTCCAGCCGGGACAGCTCGGCGGCGTAGACCATGCCGATGGCGACGGCCTCGCCGTGGCGCGTCCGATACCCCTCGACCCGCTCGATGGCGTGGGCCAGGGTGTGGCCGTAGTTGAGGATCTCCCGCAGGCCGCCCTCTCGCAGGTCGGCCCCGACCACGTCGGCCTTGACCTGGATCTTCCGCTCGATCAGCTCCCTGGTGTGCCGCCCCTCGGGGCGCCGGGCGCCGGCCGGGTCGTCCTCGATGAGCGCCAGGATCGCCGGGTCGGCGATGAACCCCCCCTTGATGATCTCGGCGAGGCCGGCGACGTAGTCGTCACGGGGCACCGAGAGCAGCGTGGCCAGGTCGCACAGAACGCCCGCCGGGGGGTGGAAGGAACCGACCAGGTTCTTGCCCTCGGGGGTGTTGATCCCGGTCTTGCCGCCGATCGCGGCGTCGACCATGCCGAGCAGCGTGGTCGGCACCTGCACGACCTTGACACCGCGCAGCCAGGTGGCGGCGGCGAAGCCGGCCAGGTCGGTGGTGGCTCCCCCGCCGACGCCGACCACGGCGTCGGAGCGGGTGACGCCGTGGCGGCCGAGGTCCGACCAGAGCCCGGCGACCACCTCGACCGTCTTGGCCTGCTCGGCGTCGGGCACCGGCAGCGGGACGACGTGGTATCCGCCGGCCTCGATCGCTCCGCAGACGGGCCGGGCGAGCTCCGGCAGGCCCGCCGGGTGGATCACCGCGACGGTGCGGGCCGAGGGGCCGAGCAGCCCCGGCAGCTCACCGAGCACACCGGTGCCGACCACCACGTCGTAGGGGGCCTCACCGCCGACCTTGATCCTGGAGATCGTCATCGCTCCAGTCCCTTCAGGATCTCGTCGGCGACCTCGTCCGGATCGCGCTCGTCGGTGGCCACGGTGAGCACCGCCAGCCCCTCGTAGATCGGGCGGCGGGCGTCCATCAGCTTCTTCAGCCGGCTGCGCGGGTTCAGCACGAGCAGCGGGCGCGCCGAGGCCAGGCCCACCCGCTGCACGGCCTGCGACAGGCCGACCTCCAGGTAGACGACCGGATGACCGGCCAGCAGCTCCCGGGTGGCCTCGGCCAGGACGGCGCCGCCGCCGAGGGAGAGCACACCGTCGTGTTCGGTGAGCGCCTGCCGTACAGCCCACGCCTCCAGCTCCCGGAAGTGCTCCTCGCCGTCCTCGACGAAGATGTCACTCACCGGCTTGCCCGCTGTGATCTCCACATCGGCGTCGGTGTCGCGGAAGCCGACCTGCAGCCGGTCGGCCAGCAGGCGGCCGACGGTCGACTTGCCCGCTCCGGGGGCACCGACCAGGACCACGCGAGGACTCACTGCGCCTCCTCGGCGGGCGTCCCGGCGGGCCGGGGGACGGATCCGTCCCGGCCGCCGATCCGCCCGCTCACTTGATCACCATCGACGAAAGGTAACCGGACAGGTTGCGGGCGACCTCCTCGACGGAGTCGCCGCCGAACTTCTCGATCGCGGCGTCGGCGAGGATCAGCGCGACCATCGCCTCGGCGACGATCGCGGCGGCCGGGACCGCGCACACGTCGGAGCGCTCGTGGTGGGCCTTGGCGGCCTCGCCGGTCAGCACGTCGACGGTGGCCAGCGCCCGGGGCACCGTGGAGATCGGCTTCATCGCCGCGCTGACCCGCAGCGGCTCACCGTTGGTCATGCCGCCCTCGACCCCGCCCGCCCGGTTGGTGATGCGGCGCACGCCGGCCTCGGTGTTCTCGATCTCGTCGTGGGCCCGGGAGCCCCGGCGGCGGGCGGTCTCGAAGCCGTCGCCGACCGCGACCCCCTTGATCGCCTGGATGCCCATCAGCGCGGCGGCGAGCCGGGAGTCGAGACGGCGATCCCAGTGGGTGTAGCTGCCCAGGCCGGGTGGCAGGCCGTAGGCGAGCACCTCGACGACGCCGCCGAGGGTGTCGCCCTCCCGGTGCGCGGTGTCGATCTCGGCCACCATCGCGGCGCTGCCGTCCGCGTCGGCGCAGCGCACCGGGTCGGCGTCGACCGCCTCCATGTCACCGGGGCCCGGGAGGACGCCTTCGGCGACCCGCGCCTCACCGATCGAGACGACGTGACTGACGATGTCGACGCCGAGGGCCTGCTTCAGGAAGTTGCGGGCGACCTGGCCGAGCGCGACACGGGCGGCGGTCTCGCGGGCGCTGGCCCGGTCCAGCACCGGGCGGGCGTCGTCGAAACCGTACTTCTGCATGCCGGCGAGGTCGGCGTGGCCGGGGCGGGGACGCGAGCGCGGCGCGTTACGGGCCTGGCCCTCCAGCAGAGCCGGATCGACCGGGTCGGCCGCCATGACCGTCTCCCACTTGGGCCACTCGGTGTTGCCCACCCGGACGGCGACGGGGCTGCCAAGCGTGCGGCCGTGCCGTACGCCGCCCACGATGTTCACCACATCCTGCTCGAACTTCATCCGGGCGCCCCGGCCGTAACCCAGGCGACGCCTGGCCAGCGCCCTGTCGATATCGGCCGTGGTCACCTCCACCCCGGCGGGCAATCCCTCCAGGATCGCGACGAGCTCGGGGCCGTGGGACTCTCCGGCGGTCAACCAGCGCAACATGGTGACAAGTCTTCCATGTGCCGCCCACTGAAATGGCCGCGGCTCACTGACCGAGACGTCGATGGGCGAGGTCCGATCCCCCTGCCGGCCCAGCCCCCCACCCCTGCCCGCCTGCCCTCGGGCGGGGCGGGGCCGGACGCCGTGCGCGGGCGGATCTAGAGACCGGCTCCCACGAGCACCGCGCCGAACGCGCCGATGATCATAAACGGGCCGAAGGGGATCTCGGTCTTGCGGTGTGCCCGCCGCAGCGCGATGAGCAGCACGCCGTAGAGGCCGCCGAGCAGGTAGGTGAGGAAGGTCCCGGTGAGCAGGTGGGTCCAGCCGAGCCAGCCCATCGCGCTGCCCAGGGCCAGTGCGAGCTTGGCGTCGCCCAGCCCGACTCCGGCCGGGTTGATGAGAAACAGGAGCAGATAGAAGGCGCCCAGCACCAGGCCGCCGAGGACGGCCCGCGCCAGGTCGCCGGAGCGCTGCTCGGTGAGGGCCGTCACCGACAGCAGGGCGATGAAGCCGGCGTAGGCGGGCAGCGTCAGCCGATCGGGGAGCCGGTAGACGGCCAGATCGACGAAGGCCAGCGGGACCGCGAGCACGGCCAGCCAGCCGAAGGCGGCCAGCTCGCCGGGGGAGGCGATCCCCGCCGCGAGGCTCAGCAGGAGCAGCGCGGTCATCAGCTCGACCGACAGCGGCGGGGGGCCGATCGGCACCGCGCAGTTCGGGCAGCGGCCGGTGGGCCACAGCGCGGGCCACTCCCCCGCCCTCTCCGGCAGCAGGCGGCGGGCGCAGGCGGGGCAGCGGACGCGCGGAGGCCGGTCATGACCGACCGAGTGGCGGAACACGGCCGCGCGCTGGGGACTCCCGGCCACCAGCGCGACCGCGATCGACGTCATGACCCACCAGGGTGGGATCACAGGTCCATCCCGCCGGGCCCGTCCGGCTCACCCGGCCGCGTCCGCGGACCGTCGCCGCCACGGAGTCGTCCGCCGCGCTCAGCCACGGCCCGGCCGCGATTCACCACGTTCGTCCACGGTCCGACCATAAACGGGGTGAGGTGCCGGTGTCCCGGGAAACCCAGGTCAGCCGCGCCCGCGGAACGGCCAGCCGAACCGGCGGCGCCGGGAGGCGGGGACGGCCTCCGCCATCCGCGCCACGATGACCTCGGGTCCCAGCCGGTCGACGGTGCCCGACTCGGCCGCGGCGAACGCCCGCAGGACGCCGCCCTCGATCACGAAGGGCACCGGGCCCGCCACGTCGACGACCACGGCCGCCGCGTCCTCGTGCACCGCCGCCTGACAGACCTGAGGGGTCGTGGCCTGGATGGGGCGGGCGTCGGGGCGCCAGAGCCTCAGCGACTCGATCCCGGTGAAGGCGAGCACGGCCTCGCGCCCGTCCCCGCCGACGAGCTTCGGCAGGGCCATCTCGCTCTCCTTCTCCCGCCGCAGCCCGTCCGCCCCGACCTCGGACTCCGTCAGCAGGGCCACCACCGGGACGAGCAGCCGCGCCCCGCCCAGCGCGGCCAGCACCGCGCCCGCGTCGGCGCCACCGGCGGAGAAGGCCGCGAGCGTGGACGACACGGCGGCGTCGGCGGCACCGTCGTCGCCGGGGACCAGGGGCTGGGGAATGCTCGGCACGTCTCGGGAGCCTACCCGCGCCGGAGACGGGGGTGGAACACGGAGAGTCAGCCCAGGTCGGCGATGGCGGCCACCGGCCCGCCGCCGCTGGGGCCCTGGTGGACCGCGGCGACCGAGACGAAGACGGCCGGGTCTCCGGTGACGCTGGCCGCGACGCCGCCGACCGCGGCCTTGATCTGGCGGTGCCAGTGCACGTCGGAGTCGTCGAGCATGATGTTGCGGCGTCCCCGGACGCTGCCCGACGGGTCGGCCTCGCACTTCATGAAGACGTTGACCAGCCTGCCGCCCAGATCGGAGGGGTGGGGGCGGTCCGGCAGGTCGATCCCGCTGGAGCGGATCGCCTCCCAGATGCCGTCGGCGTCCAGCGCGTCCCTCATGACCGAGTGGCCGATGCGGTAACGGCCGCCGATGCCCCGGACGTTGCCGACGACCACGATCTGCGCGCGGTCGAGCTCGACGCCCGAGGAACAGGACGCGACCGAGGAGTAGAGCGACAGGTCACGGTGGATCCGCCCTGCCTCGGGCATCTCGATCTCGCCGAGCGCGACGGCGACGCCGAGGGCGGTGGTGGAGTTGGAGATGTCCATGGAGGGGCCGGTGTCCTCGATGACCACGTCCCTGCCCCGGGATCTGGCGTCGTTGATGGTGTCCAGGGTCAGCAGGGGTGTCTTGGTCTGGACGTAGTGGACGTCGGCGGGGTCGTCGATACCGGCGATCTTCATGGCCTCGCGGACGCCCGCCGCGACCTTCTCCACCATGGCGGGGCGGCCGATGTCCTCGGGAAGGATGACGTCGCTCATCGCGACGCCGACGCTGACGCGCGGCTCATCGCCGGGCTCGGCGTTCGCCGTGGTGGCGAAGATCGTCGCATGCGGGCTGAGCACGCCGTCGGTGCCGCCGGACCACACCAGCGGGACGCTCTCGGGGGACGGATGCCCCTTGGCGGCGAGCACCTCACGGAAGGCGCGGTCGGCCAGGATCCGGGTGTAGTCGTTCACCCCGCCGTTGCCCTCGGTCTTGCCGATCACCGCGAGCACCCGGTGCGCCTCGATCACCCCGTCGTCGATGAGCCTGCTCAGCCCGGAGGCGTCGGTAACGCTCTCGATCGCCACCTTGCGCACTTCAATCGGTTCCGGCATCACTGCCACCTTTCGGCCCTTCGACAGGGCACGTCAATCGGGTCAGACTCACTCTCGCACCACGGTGTCCGCCTCCCCGGTGACCGCCGCTCCGAGACCGGCCGGGCAAGTGCGCGTCACCCGGTCGCCACCTCGCTCGGCGGAGGTCGCCGTGGGTGGGGCACACCCGGCGACCGGCCGGCGCGGTCAGCGGTCGTTCACCCACACCGCGACGCTAACCGCCCCTCCGGCCCGACTCATGGTCACTCCTTGCCCAAGGAGACGCCGTTCTTCGATGAGAATCGCCGTCTTGGATACCGGCGCGGCCTCTCGGTCACCCCCTTTTCCGTCTCTCCGGTCACCCCGAACGCGGCAGCCGGCACCATCTGCCACCCCCTGAGAGACGAAGTACCGAAAACAGCTAAAACAGCATCCAATGGCATCTACGTGCGACGCGCTCTTCGGAAACCCCCTGCCGCCGAGGTCGTCACCGATGTTCAGAGGCGGCATCCGCCCACCGGGCACACCCTCCGACCTACCGAAGGAGGGAGGGCCCACCGCCTTCTCAGCACCGCCGGACTCGCCGGACCGCCTGTCGGCCATGGCGGATAAGAGCGGCGGAGCTCTATCCTTTTCCAAAGGCGGTTAGGAAATCCAACATAGAATGAAAAAATCACCTTTGTGCCATCAACGTCGCCCGAACCGCCACTCAACTCCATGAGGAAAGCCCATGTTTACTGCGGACACATTTCCATCTCACCCTATACAAAAGGGCTTCGGGACCTTGTCTCGCCAAGCTTAACCTGCATAATATCTGAGCAACTGTTCAAGTGTTGAGGGACGGATCTCGGGATGGGTCACGGACATGGTCACGGGCACGGGCACGGGGCGAACGCCGACCGGCGTTATCTCGGGGCGGCGCTGGTGCTGCTGGTGGTCTTCATGGCGGCCGAGGTCGTGGTCGGCATCCTCGCCAACTCGATCGCGCTGATCTCCGACGCCGGGCACATGCTCACCGACGCGGCCTCCATCGCGCTGGCCCTGATCGCGATGAACATGGCCGCCCGCCCCGCCCGGGGCGCCTACACCTTCGGCTGGAAGCGCGCCGAGATCCTGTCAGCGGCGATCAACGGGCTGACGTTCGCGCTGCTCGTCGTCTACTTCGTCTACGAGGGTGTCCGGCGGCTGATCGAGCCGCCCGAGGTGCAGGGCCCCGCGGTCCTCGGCACGGCCCTGGCCGGAATCGCGGTCAACGCCGCCGCAGCCTGGCTCATCGCCAGGGCCGACCGGAGCAGCCTCAACGTCGAGGGTGCCTTCCAGCACATCCTGAACGACATGTACGCCTTCGTCTCCACCGCGATCGCGGGCGCGGTCGTCTGGTTCACCGGCTGGGGCCGGGCCGACGCGATCGCCGCCCTGGTCGTCGCGGCACTGATGGGCAAGGCCGCCCACGCCCTGCTGCGCGAGGCCGGGCGCGTCCTGTTCGAGGCCGCGCCCGCCGGCACGCACCCGGCCGAGGTGAGCGCGGCGATCGCCGCCCACGCGGGGGTCACCGGCGTGGCGGATCTCCACGTGTGGACGGTGACCAGCGGTTTCCCCGCGCTGTCGGCGCACGTGACCGTCGAGCCCGGCGGCGACTGCCACCGGGTCCGCCGCGAGCTGGCCGAGCTGCTGCACGAACGGTTCCACATCGAGCACACCACCTTGCAGGTCGACCACATCCCGGGTGCGGGCTGCCGGATCACAACGGTCCGCGACGGTTTCGAGGCACGGACGAGAAGGAAACAGGCCGGGGCGCCGGCAGGAGCAGGGCGGCCTCACCGCAGCCGTGAAGGCAGCCCCCGCGAAGAGGGGGCGCGGCTCACCCCCTGAGGCAGGCTTCGAAGACCCCGGTAAGCCGCGCGACCACCGTCTCGTGGTCGGGTGAGTCGAGCGCGTCCGGGCCGTAGAGCTGGCGGAGCGTGCCGGCGCCGGTGATGAGCGAGGCGGCGACGGTCGCCCGGAACACCGCGTCCGGCCCGGACAGCCGCGCGGCCAGCGGCTCCAGGATCGCCGAGGTGACCCGATCCCTGATGATCCCGTGGATCTCCGGACTGGTGGACGATCGGCTGAGCGCCGCCATCACCGGGCTGCCCTGGTCCGAGCGGAGCCGTTCGGCCACGTACTCGGCCAGGCGGCGGGGCAGTTCCTCCTCCGGAACCTCCAGCACGCCGGGGAAGCGCCCCCGCATGGCCAGCACCTCGGCGAACAGCTCCCGTTTGGCGCCGAAGTAACGGTTGATCAGCGCGATGTTGGCGTCCGCCTCCGCCGAGATCAGTCGCATCGTCACCTGGTCGTAGCCGAGCTCGGTGAACAGCCGGTGGGCGGCGTCGAGAATCCGCCGTCTCGTGCCTTCCCTGCTCCGGTGCCGCATCTCCTCCACCTGCCCGATCCTTCCAGATTTGACGAGTAAACAAGCGTCTACTAATTTCATATGCATCGTACATATATTGAGGGATGACTCATGCTGACCGGACAGCAGGTCCAGGCCGAGGTGACACCACGTTTCACTCACAGACAGGTGCTGGAGATCCTGGCCGGGCTGATGCTCGCCATGCTGACGTCGATGATCTCGACGTCCGTGGTGGGAACGGCGCTGCCGACGATCGTGGGCACGCTCGGCGGTCAGGATCAGCTCGCCTGGGTGGCGAGCGCGACACTGCTCACCATGACGGCCTCCACCCCGCTCTGGGGCAAGCTGTCGGACCTGTACGGCCGCAAGCTCATGTTCCAGGCCTCCCTGTTGATCTTCGTGATCTCCTCCATCGCCGCCGGCTTCTCCCAGGACATGCCCCAGCTCATCGCGGCCAGAGCCGCGCAGGGCATCGGCGCCGGCGGCCTCGCCGCGCTGCCGCAGATCATCCTGGGTGACGTGGTGGAGCCCCGCGAGCGGGGCCGTTACTCCGGCTACATCGGCGCGGTCTTCGGCGTCTCGACCGTGGCCGGGCCGCTGCTCGGCGGGTTCGTCGTGGACAACATGTCCTGGCGCTGGACGTTCTGGATCTGCGTGCCGCTGGCCGTGGTCGCGTTCACGGTCATCCAGAAGGTGCTCAAGCTGCCGCTGATCCGCCGGGACACCAGGATCGACTGGTGGGGGGCGACCTTCATCACCGGCGGCACCACCGCGCTGATGCTGCTGCTCTCCCTCGGCGGCCAGGGGTTCGACTGGAACTCCGGCTGGACCTACGGCCTGGGCGCGCTGAGCCTGGCGCTGTTCGGCCTCGCCGTCATCGCGGAGCGCGGAGCCGCCGACCCCATCCTGCCTCCGCACCTGTTCCGCGACCGCACCGTCGTGCTCAGCGGCGTCGCGTCCCTGCTCGTCGGCGCCGCGATGTTCGGCGCGCTGATGTTCCTCCCGCAGTATCTGCAGATCGTCAAGGGCATGAGCCCCACCGGCTCCGGCCTGATGACCGTGCCCATGGTGATCGGCCTGCTCGTCTCCTCGATCGCGGTCGGCCGGTTCGTCACCAGGACCGGCCGCTGGAAGATATTCCCCGTGGTGGGCATGCTGCTGGTGGCGGTCGGACTGTTCCTGCTCTCCCGGCTGCGCGTCGACAGCTCACTGACGATCATCGGTGTCGACACCACGGTGCTGGGCATCGGTCTCGGCGCCTCCATGCAGATACTGATCCTGGCCGCGCAGAACGCCGTCACCCGCGCCGACCTCGCCTCCACCACCTCGGCGGTGACCTTCTTCCGCTCGCTCGGCGGCGCGGTCGGCGTGGCCGCCTTCGGAGCGATCCTGTCCAACCGGCTCAGCGCGGAGCTGATCTCCCTGGCCAGGACCGCCCACCTGCCCCTGCCGGGCGGCACGGAAGGCGGCCTCGGCTCCCCCGAGGCCATCCGCCACCTGCCGGCCCCGCTGCTGGAGATGATCCTGGAGGCGTTCACCCGGGCCATCCACATGGTCTTCCTGGCGGGCGTGCCGATCGCCCTGCTGGCCGCGGTGACCGCGGTGATGCTGAAGGAGCTCCCGCTCCGCTCCGCCCCGCCCGCCCCCGCCGAGGAGACCGCTCCCCCTGTCCCCGCCTAACCAGGAACATCCTCACACCGCCCGGGACCGACCCACCTCTCCGCCGGTCCCGGGCGCTCGCGCGTCGTCCGGCGAGACCGTCCGGCAGGGGTCAGGTCGACCGGTCACCGCCGTTGTCAGGACGCGCAGTTCCCGGGCGGCGGGCAGGGTGCGAGCCCGCGCGGGAAGGGATGCGTACACGCGGGCCGCCATGCGTGTCACGGCGGTGGTGCGGTGCCCGGCGGGCAGATCGGCCATGGCAGACCCGGCCGCGTTCAGGCCGTCGCGGACCTCTCCCGTATTGACGAGGTACCACCCCATCTTCAGTTCCGCGCGAACACGGCTGCGCTGGTCTACCTGCCCGTAGCGTGCGATCTCACTGGCAAGGTCGTCATGCACGTCGGCATCCCCGATCGCAGTCAGAACACCGGTGCGAACCGACAGCAGCCGTTCCTCGGGATACCCCCAGATCGCCGCCCGCTCGCCGGTCACGTCCACGGGCAACCGCTCGAACAGATCCCGCAGCTCGTCAAGTGCTCGCCGAGCACTTTCAGCGTCTTGGAGACCATCTATCTTCGCGCGGGTTGTCAGGGCCTCCGCGAGACCGCAGCTCGGCCGGTCGTCCGTGAGCTGCTCCACATCGCGAAGGAGCCTCAGAGCCAGCGTGCTCATTCCGATGGTCTGAGCGACAAGGGCCTGCCTGCCAAGCGTCCAGATGCTCAGTTCCCGGTCGCCGGAGGCGTCAGCGGTACGCCGGGCGATGCGCCACCAGCGCGAGGCCGTGAGAAAGTCGCCGGTCTCACTGAGCGCCATGGCCATCAGTGCGGCGAATTGAGCACCCACTCGCCGCATTCTCACCCGATCAAGGTCAGGTCTGCGATCGAGAGCATGTTGAAGCTCGGCGATATCGGCGGACAGATAGCCGATCAGAGCGGCCGGAGACATCACACGGAGCGCGCACGCGTGGTCATAGGCAGTCCGCTCCCAGTCCTCCACGGCCAGATCATCGGTCGCGCCAAGGACACGGCCCAGACCTGAGCGAAGGATTTCCAGGGCATCCATCGGTATCGCCGCCCCGGCTGTGAGCGTGGTGAGGATCTGTGTGACCGCGCGGCGTTCCATGTCGTCTCCATCTGGCACCTTCCGAATGAACCTATCTCCGGGTGGCCATTTCCGATCGAAGACGCGCGGTGCGGAGTCGGCGAGCGCCACGAACAATGACTCGACCAGGGCGTCGTCAACACGTCCCTGTGTCGTTGGCACCGCGTCCCGGGGGAACGACCCGCCATCGAAAACGGCCGACGGGCGGCTCTGCGGCGGCATCGAGGGCGCGTCCTCGGCGGCGAAGAGTTCCGCTTCCGCCATGTCGAACACCCGGCAGTACAGGATGCGGTACGGGTCCTGGGCTGGTGGTTCCCGGCCTCATACGACTTGATCAAGCGCACGATGCTCTCCCGCCCCGGCGGGGTACGGCGGGTGTCCTCCCCTGCCGCTTCG
This sequence comes from Streptosporangium sp. NPDC006007, assembly GCF_040614315.1. Lineage (NCBI taxonomy): Bacteria > Bacillati > Actinomycetota > Actinomycetes > Streptosporangiales > Streptosporangiaceae > Streptosporangium > Streptosporangium sp. NPDC006007. Next base: position 87,108 of record NZ_JBEXUG010000002.1, read on the forward strand.
GCGAGGTGGCGGGCCAGCTCTCGTTGACTCCAGCATCGTTCGCGCCGTTGCGCGCGCAGGCGCGCGGCCCATGCGGGGCGGAAACGTCCAGGGTCGTCCATGCCTGCCTCCGCGGGGGAGAGAAGGAGGTGCCTGACCCTCCCCAGGCTCCGCCATACCCACCCTCCAAGGGGCGGCATTGCCACACTGAAGTGCCCGTACGCCGAAAACGGTGAATCCGCCCGGCGCCGAAGACGACCGCCGGGGCACGGCCCGTCGAGTCTCCTGAAGCGGGGAGCCCCCGTCTCCGCCGCGCGCGGTCAGCACGCGTGCGGCAGGGACGGTAACGCGGGCGCGATCAGTCGCGAGGCGATTTTCGGCTTCGTGGCCGGACACACGAACGGTGGGCGCTCTGGAGAGCGCCCACCGCCTGCCGCGGGGGGATCAGATCGAGGCCAGGGCCGCCTCGGACTCCAGGACCGCGGCGACCGCGTTGACGACCGCGGCGATCCGGACGGCCTCCTGCACCTGCTCGCGGGGCATGCCCGACTGGCGGAGCACCGACTCATGGGACTCCAGGCAGCGGCCACAGCCGTTGAGAGCGGAGACCGCCAGGCACCAGAGCTCGAAGTCGACCTTGTCCACACCGGGGTTGCCGATGACGGTCATCCGGAGCCTGGCGGGCATCGTGGCGTACGTCTCGTCACCGATCAGGTGCATCGACCGGTAGTAGACGTTGTTCATCGCCATGATCGCAGCCGCGGCCTTCGCGGCCCGGAAGGCCTCGGCCGACAGGTTGTCGGCGGCCTCGGCGGCGACCTCGGTGATCACCCGCGAGGACTTCGTCGCCACGGCGCAGGCCAGCAGCGCCCCCCAGAGCCGCTGTTCACCCAGCGACGAGGTGGTGACGAGCGAGCCCAGGTTGAGCTTGATGTCCTTGGCGAACTCGGGGAGGGCGCTCTTGAGGCCGTCGATCGACATCAGGCGCCGGCCAGCAGCTTCTTCGCGTCCAGCACGGCCTCGCCCTTGTTCCAGTTGCACGGGCAGAGCTCGTCCGACTGGAGCGCGTCGAGGACGCGGAGGACCTCCTTGACGTTGCGGCCGACGGAGCCCGCGGTCACCATGACGAACTGGATCTCGTTGTTCGGGTCCACGATGAAGGTGGCACGCTGGGAGACGCCGTCGGCGCCCAGGATGCCCAGCTCGGCCGAGAGCTCGCGCTTGATGTCGGACAGCATCGGGAAGGGCAGGTCGCGCAGGTCGGGGTGGTCCTTGCGCCAGGCGTGGTGGACGAACTCCGAGTCGACGGAGAAGCCCAGGACCTGGGTGTCACGGTCGGCGAACTCGCCCTCCAGGCGGCCGAACTCGGCGATCTCGGTCGGGCAGACGAAGGTGAAGTCCTTCGGCCACGCGAAGTAGACCTTCCACTTGCCCTCGTAGGACTTCTGGTTGATCTGGGAGAAGGCGTTGTCCGCGTCCAGAGAGACGCAGGCGGTCAGCTCGAACTCAGGAAAGTGATCACCGATGGTGAGCAAGTCCGGATCTCCTTCACAGGGGACGTCGTTGTCGTATCCCACATTGCCTCACGTACCATTGATATGAGAAATCGAGTAGTCGAACGAGTCTGAGAGGTGTTCCCTATCAGTGACCCGGTCCCCACCCTCGCTCAGCTGCGCGCATTCCTCGCGGTCGCCGACCACCTGCACTTCCGGGAGGCGGCCGTCTCGCTCCGGATGAGCCAGTCCGCGCTGTCCAGCGCGGTGTCGGCCCTGGAGGAGACCCTGCACACCCAGTTACTGGAACGCACCACCAGGAAGGTCCTGCTGACCCCGGCGGGCGAGCGGGCCGCGGCGCACGCGGCCCAGGCGCTCAAGGCGGTCGAGGACCTAGTGGACGAGGTCGCCCACGACCGGGAGCCCTTCCGCGGCCCGGCGCACCTGGGGGTGATCCCCACGGTGGCCCCCTACATCCTTCCCGCGCTGCTGCCGATGTTCTCCCGGAGGTTTCCGAGGCTCAAGCTGACCGTGCACGAGGCCAGGACCGAGACCATCCTGGAGGAGGTGCGCGAGGGCCGGCTGGACATGGTGCTGCTGGCGCTGCCGACCGAGGCCACCGGGTTGATCGAGGAGCCCCTCTACGAGGAGGACTTCCTGCTCGCCGTCCCCGCGGGTCATCCGCTGTCGGGCGACGACGGGCCGGTGGACAGGGAGGTGCTCAAGGGGCTGGACATCGTGCTGCTGAACCAGGGCCACTGCCTGCGCGAGCAGGCCGTCGACGTCTGCCGCGAGGTGGGCGCGCGGGCCACGGCCGCCACCTACGCGACCAGCCTGCCCACCCTGGTCCAGCTGGTCGCGGGCGGTCTCGGCGTGACGCTGCTGCCGGAGTCGGCGGTCCAGGTGGAGACGGGAAAGCGAGTACGGCTGGCGCTCCGCCGCTTCCGGCCCCCCACCCCCGGCCGCACCATCGGCCTGGCCTACCGCGCGAGTTCCGCCAGGGCCGCGGAGTACGGCCAGCTGGCGAAGGCCGTCCGCGCCGCCCTCCGCGCCCGGCACCTCCCGATCCGCATCACGCCGTGACCGGTACGGCTCCCGCCCACGATCCGATGGAGGGGGCGCCCGGCCGCTCTCAGCCGCCGCCTCCCGCGAGGCGGGCCAGACGGTTCACGGCCTCGTCGATGACCTCGTTCTTCTTGCAGAAGGCGAAGCGGACGAAGTGGCCGCCGCGTTCGGGGTGGGCGTAGAAGACCTGGGTGGGGATGGCGACCACGCCCGCCAGGGAAGGGAGCTCGCGGGTGAGGGCGAGGCCGTCGGTGAAGCCCAGGGGCCGGATGTCGGTCTGGACGAAGTAGGTGCCCGCCGGGCGGTAGACCTCGAAGCCCGCCGCCGAGAGGCCGGCCGTCAGCCGGTCGCGCTTGGCCTGCAGGTCGGCGCGGAGGGAGGAGACCCAGTCCAGCTCGTGGCGGAGACCGTGGGAGACGGCGAGCTGCCAGGGCGCGGCGGCGGTGAAGGTGAGGAACTGCTTGACGGTCTGGACGGCGCGGACGAACCGGGGCGGAGCGCAGATCCAGCCCGTTTTCCAGCCGGTGACCGAGAAGCTCTTGCCGGCCGATGAGATCATCACGGTGCGGTCGCGCATGCCGGGGAGGGTGGCCAGGGGGATGTGCTCGACGCCGTCGAAGGTGAGGTGTTCGTAGACCTCGTCGGTGACGGCGATCAGGTCGTGCTCCCGGCACAGGAGGGCGATCTCGTCCAGCTCGGCACGGGTGAAGACCGTTCCGGTGGGGTTGTGCGGGGAGTTGACGAGGATCATCCGGGTGCGCGGTCCGACGGCGGCGCGCAGCTCCGCCGGGTCGAAGGTGAAGCGCCCTCCGGCCGGACGGAGGGTGACCGGGCGCAGCACGGCTCCGGCCAGGGCGATGGAGGCGGCGTAGGAGTCGTAGTACGGCTCGAAGGCGATCACCTCGTCGCCGGTCTCGCAGAGCGCCAGGATCGAGGCAGCGATCGCCTCGGTGGCGCCGACGGTGACGAGGATCTCGCCGTCGGGGTCGTAGTCGAGGCCGTAGTGGTCCTTGCGGTGCTCGGAGACGGCCTGGCGCAGCTCGGGAACGCCCGGCCCCGGCGGATACTGGTTGAGGCCGCCGTGGATCGCCGAGACCGCCAGGTCGAGCATCGAGGCGGGCCCGTCGGTGTCCGGGAAGCCCTGTCCCAGGTTGATGGAGCCGGTCTGTACGGCGAGCGCCGACATCTCGGCGAAGATCGTCGTACCGAAACCACGCATGCGCGCCACCAGGGGATCATTCACACGGCCCAGCGTAATCCCGGCCGGTGGGGGAGATCGAGTGCCCCACCTGGGCCGGTACGGCCCACCGGGATCCACAGGGACCGGCGCGGCGCGGTGTCCGGGAACGGCTGCGGCCGGACACCGGGCGGCATCCCGGATCCGGGATCGGCACATCGGCCGCGAGGAGGATCCGGCCGAATGTCTTGCCTTACTTATGGACTTATGACGGGAATTGTCGATACGACTTACTCATGTGATGGTACGTCTGGTTTCTGTGACCCGAAGGCTTCACGAACTGGACGCGCTCCGCGGATTCGCGGTTTGCGGGATCATGCTGGTCAACACCTGGCAGCACACACGCGAGCACGTGGGGGCCACGGAGCGCAACACGGTGGACTGGGCGGTCGAGAACCTGCTGCAGAGCAGGTTCTATCCGATCTTCTCGTTTCTGTTCGGGCTCGGCATCGTCCTCTTCCTCAGGTCGGCGGCCCGGCGGACCGGCAGTCCCCGGCTGGTGCTGCTGCGCAGGCTGGCGGTGCTGGGCTGCCTCGGCGCGGTCCACCAGTGGGTGAACCCGGGCGAGGTGCTCCTGCCGTACGCGGTCTTCGGGGTGCTGATCCTGCTGCCCGCCTCACTGCTCCCCCGGGCGGCGGTGCTGCTGCTCGGGATCGCCGTGACGGCCTGGGGGGTGCGCCAGGGAGGCGGGACGGTCCTCATCCCGGGGCTGTTCCTGCTGGGCATGGCCATGATGGAGTACGCGCCGCCCCAACGGCTGCTGACGCCCGTCTTCCTGATCTCCGTCGTGGCGGCGGTCGCGCTCGGCTACCTGTGGATCCGCTTCACGGGCGGAGACCGCCTGCTGTACTTCCGGGGGGTCTACCCGGCCGCCGGACTGGCCGCCGCGACGGCCTACTGCACCGGGCTGCTGCTGCTCCTGCGGACCCGGCTGCGCGACCCGCTGCTGGCACTGCTGAGCCCGCTCGGCCGGATGGCGCTGACCAACTACCTGACCGGCACCCTGATCATCCTGGCGGCGCTGCCGCTGCTCACCGCGGATCCGACCCGGATCACCGGGGTGGCACTGGCCGTCGCCGTGCTGGCGGGCCAGATCGTGTTCGCCAGGATGTGGCTGGAGAGGTTCCACTACGGCCCGCTCGAATGGCTGTGGCGGTGCCTCACCTGGATGGAGCGGGTGCCGGGAGGCCGGATAGGGTCACCCCTGTGACCCGTATCGCGCTCTGTCAGATCCCGGTCTCCGAGGAGCCCGCCGTCAACCTGCGCCGGGCCCGCGAGGCCCTGGCGGAGGCCGCCGCCGGCGGCGCCGAGCTGGCGATCCTCCCCGAGGCCACGCTCACCCGGTACGGCAGGCGGATCACCGGCCTGGCCGAGCCGCTGGACGGCCCCTTCGTCAGCGCCCTGGCCGAGTCCGCCAGGACGTGCGGGCTGTCGGTGATCGCGGGGGTCTTCGAGCCCGGAGACGGCCGGGTCCACAACACGGCGGTCGCCATCGACCCCTCAGGCGTGATCCGGGCGGCCTACCGGAAGATCCACCTGTTCGACTCCTTCGGCGCCCGGGAGTCCGAGCTGGTCTCGCCGGGTGAGAGCCCGACCGTGGTGGAGCTGGCCGGGCTCCGGGTCGGCCTGGTCACCTGCTACGACGTCCGGTTCCCCGAGCTGACCCGGGCGCTGGTGGACCAGGGGGCAGAGCTGTTCGCGGTGATCGCCGCGTGGGGCTCGGGGCCGATGAAGGAGGAGCACTGGGCGACCCTGGTGCGGGCACGCGCGATCGAGAACACCACCTGGGTGGCGGCCGTCGGTCAGGCGCCGAACCCGGAGGCCGGGGACGGCTTCGGAATCGGCCGGAGCATGCTGGTCGACCCGATGGGCGTCGTCCGCGCCGACCTGGGTCCGGCACCCGCCGTACAGACCTGTGTCCTCGATCCTCAGATCACGATTGCCACCCGGAATGCCCTACCGTGCCTGGAACACCGACGCCTTCAGGTCAGCAGATCGTAAAATGCGTCCGTGAGTGAGCCACCTGGGCGTAGAACGCAGATGCAGAAGGTCATCCCGCCTCGGCTGCTCGTGCCCTATCTGGCCGGCCGGCGGACCGTTGTCTCGGGATACGTCTATCGGGTGCAGGACTGCGCCCGCCTGACGACCCCGGCGCAGCTCTTCGTGGGCCTCGACCTGGGGTTCGAGGGGTCGGAGCTGACCGTCACGAGCCCGGAGCTCTACCTGATGCGCTGGTTCGCCCGTGACGTCGACAATTACGCCGTTCCTTACGGTCCGCACATGGGTGGTGACTGGAACGACGCACCGCCGTTCGCCGGAAACGGCTTCACCACCTCGCGCGAGCACATGGTGCCGCAGTTCCACACCGCGCCCGTACCGATCCCCGCGGGAGCTGAGATCATCCACATGACCGCCGACGAGGAGCGCCTGTTCGGCCGCTACGACGGGCTCGGCTGGCGGCGGGTCTCATGACCGGCGGAATCGAGCCGACGGCCTCGGGGTTCGTCGCCCACCACGGCGGCCGGACCTACGCGGCGGCCATGGGCCCCGGCGAGTCCGAGGTGGTGCTGTTCAGCGAGGAGGCCCTGGAGGGCTTCGAGGCCGCCTCCGGCTACTGGCGGGCGACGCTGCCCCGCGAGGAGCTCGACTGGCTGGTGCTGGTCCGCACCGTCGGCGCGTTCGGCGGCGAGCCCTGCCTGGTCCTCGACGTCTCCGAGGAGAACGGCGAGGAGAGCCTGCACATCGCCTACACCGGGCACAGCGGGCTGAAGGCCGAGGCGCTGGGCTACTGGATGGTCGACCACGGCGCCTACGAGGTCGTCGTCCCGCGCGACGAGGTGTTCTCCATCCGGGTCGAGCGCGTCCCGATCCCGCTGACCCCGCCGGGAGGCGAGCCGTGACGCCCCCGCCTCCCGCACGGTCCTGGACCGGGGCTCAGGCCCCGAGGGCGCGGTAGCGGGCCAGGCGGGCGGCGCGGCGGGCGGCGCCGTCCTGGCCCAGCAGGGCGGCGATCTCGTGTTCGAGCGTGCCGGCCACCCGGCGGCAGAACGCCTCGGGCTCGTAGACCGCGTCCGGCAGCTCCGGGATGATCCGGTCCACGATACCGTCGCGCCGCAGGTCGGCGGCTTTCACACCCTGCGCGGCGGCGATCTCCGGGGCGAAGTCCACGCTGCGGTAGAGCAGCGCGGAGGCGCCCTCGGGAGGCAGCGGGGAGAGCCAGGCGTGCTGGGCGCAGAGCACCCGGTCCGCCGGGAGCAGGGCGAGTGCCGCACCGCCCGCCCCCTCGCCGAGCAGCAGGCAGACGGTCGGGGCGTCGAGCGTCACCAGTTCGGCCAGGGACCGGGCGATCTCGGCGGCCAGGCCGCCCTCCTCGGCCGCCTTGGAGAGCGCGGCCCCGGAGGTGTCGATCACGGTGACCAGCGGCAGCCCCAGCTCCGAGGCCAGGCCCATGCCCCGCCGGGCGACCCTGAGCCCGGCCGGGCCGAGCGGGGCCGCCGTCCGCCGCCGGCTCCGGTCGTGGCCGAGCACGACGGCGGGAGCCGCGCCGAACCTGGCCAGCGCGATGAGCAGGCCGGGGTCGCTCTCCCCCGCGCCGGTGCCGTTGAGCGGGGTGACGTCACAGGCGCCGAACCGGAGCAGCTCCCGCACGCCGGGACGGTCGTCTCTGCGGGAACGGCCGATCGCGTCCCACGCCCCGACCGGCTGGACGCGCCCGCCGGGCTCCGGTCCCGGCCGCAGCCCCGCACGCGGGGCGCACAGTACGGCGAGCACCCTGACGGCGACCTCCCGGACGTCCTCGGCCGAGACGACCGCGTCCACCAGGCCGTGGGCGAAGAGGTTCTCGGAGACCTGCACCCCCCCGGGGAAGGGGTAGCCGTGCAGCGACTCGAACACCCTCGGGCCGAGGAATCCGATCAGCGAGCCCGGCTCCGCCGCGGTGACGTGCCCGAGCGAACCCCAGGAGGCGAGGACGCCGCCGGTGGTGGGGTGGCGCAGGTAGACGACGTACGGCAGGCCGGCGGCGCGGTGGGCGGTCACCGCCGCGGTGATCTTCACCATCTGGACGAAGGCGAGCGCCCCCTCCTGCATCCGGGTGCCGCCGGAGGCGGGGGCGGCCAGCAGCGGGAGCCGCTCGGCCGTGGCGCGCTCGACCGCGGCGGTGAGGCGTTCGGCGGCGGCCGCCCCGATCGATCCGGCCAGGAAGGAGAACTCGCAGGCCACCACCGCGACCCGGCGTCCGTCCAGCAGCCCCTCACCGGAGATCACCGACTCGTCGTATCCGGTCCTGGCGCGGGCCGCGGCGAGTTCCTCCTCGTAGTCCGAGCCCGGTGGGGCGGGGTCGGCGGGTGTCTCGTCCCACGACCGCCACGTTCCCGGGTCGAGGACGGTGTCGATCAGTGTGCGGGCGTCGGGCCGGACGGGGTTCACGGGCGGAACCCTCCGGCTCGGTCGTGATGCCGTGATAAGTGCGATGGGGATGTCAACCTTCACGTTCCTCCAGCCAGGTGAGCACCGTGTCGTTGTGCTGGCCGAGAGCGGGTGGGGCGCTGTGGCGCATGGGAGGCTCGCCGTCGAAGCGGAGCGGCGGTCCCGGCAGCTCGATGGCGCCCAGCACGGGGTGGTCCACCTCGACCAGCAGCCCCTGGGAGCGGGTCTGTTCCCAGGTGTAGACCTCGTCGATGGACCTGATCGCCCCGGCGGGTATGCCGATCCCGTCGAGCGCGGCCAGCCAGTGGGCGCGGTCGTTCTTGGCGAGCACTCGCTCGATGTCGGCGATCAGCTCGTCCCGGTGCGCAAATCTCTCCTGATTTGTCACATATTTCGGTATATCTGGATCGATATCGAGCAGGGTGGCCACCTTCCGCCACTGCACGTCGTTGGCCACCGCGATCTGGACCATGCCGTCGGCGCAGCGGAACGCGCCATAGGGGGCGATGGAGACGTGGTGGTTGCCGGAGCCCCGCTGCACCTGACCGCCGACCGTCCAGGCCGTGCCGTGGTAGGAGTGCACGCCGGTCACCGCGGCCAGCAGGGAGGTCCGCACGACCCTGCCCCGCCCGGTCCGCTCCCGCTCGTAGAGCGCGGCGACCACACCGTAGGCGCCGTGGATGCCGCCGAGCAGGTCGGCGATCGAGGCGCCCACCCGGTACGGCTCGTCGGACGAGGGACCGGTCAGGCTCATCAGGCCGGCCTCCCCCTGGGCGATCTGGTCGTAGCCCGGCCTGCCGCCCTCCGGGCCGTCGTGACCGAAGCCGGTGATCGACAGCACGACCAGGCGCGGGTTGAGCTCGTGCAGGCGCTCGACGGGAAAGCCCAGCCGGTCCAGAACACCGGTGCGGAAGTTCTCGATCAGCACGTCGCTCTGCCGCACCAGGCGCTCGATCAGGCCCCTGCCCTCGGCGGACTTGAGGTCCACGGCGACCGACCACTTGTTACGGTTGGCGGCGAGGAAGTAGGTGGAGATGTCGCCGCCGGGACCGACGAACGGCGGCCCCCAGCCCCGTGAGTCGTCGCCCGTTCCTGGCTGCTCAATCTTGATCACCCGAGCGCCCAGATCACCGAGCATCTGGGCGGCGTGCGGTCCCGCCAGCGCGCGGGACAGGTCGAGGACGACGATGTCGCCGAGGGCTCCTTGCAAGATCAACCTCCGTCGGTGGTCGCCGAGCCTAGCCGAACCGCGGCGGGAAGAGTACACCCGCCGCCACCGGCCAGCCTGCCAGGCGGCGGTCACCGTTCCGCACCCAGGTGGGCACATCCGGTGTCTCCCCCCGGAGGCCCCGGGAGCGGAGGCTGTCACCATGGACGGGTGGATGCGATCGTCTCCTTCGAGGACCTCGCCGGTGCGATCCGGGAGCTGCCCCCATCGTGCGGGCCGGTCCGGGTCGTCGCGGTGGACGGCCCCGGCGGATCGGGCAAGACCACCTTCGCCGGACGGCTCGCGGAGGCGCTGGAGGCTCAGGTGATCCACAGTGACGACTTCCCCGTGCCGTGGGACGAGCCGCCCGCCACGTGGTTCGGGCACGTGGAGACCCAGGTGCTCGGCCCGCTGGCGGCCGGTGAGGCGGGGTGCTATCGGCGCTACGACTGGGTCGGCGGCGTCTACACCGGCCGGGTGGACGTACCGGTCGCGCCGGCGCTGATCCTGGAGGGGGTGAGCACGGCCCGGCGTACCGCCCCGGCCGCCTTCACCGTCTGGGTGGAGGCGCCTCGGGAGATCCGCCTGGCCCGCGTCCTGGCCAGGGACGGCGCCTCGCTGGCACCGCAGTGGCGGCACTGGATGCGGGCCGAGGCCGAGTGGTTCGCCGCCGACGACACCCGCTCCCGCGCCGACCTCGTGCTCGACGGCGCGGCGGTCCCCGGCGAGTTCGTCGCGCTCTGAGGCCCCGCCCCACGGTGGGCGAACGGCGCGGGGGCCGGGTGCCGGAGACGGGCCGCCGCGCCGTCACCGCCGCCGGGGAACGCGACACTACGGCCACTGCGCGGGTTCGGCTCTGCAGGGCGCGTCGCCACAGGCGTCGACGACCATGCCGTCCCTGAGGAAGTGGGCCTTCTGCGCGCGGGCCTCGGAGGCGTTGCGCGGGTCCTGGTGGGGGTCCCTGCCGTACTGCGGGCCGAGCGGCGGGACGTTGGCCGTCGGCGGGGCGGGCGACCCGCTGTCCCAGACGATCAGGGCCGATCCGGCGTACGGCCCGCGGGGCAGGGGCTTGATCCCCCAGAACGGCGTCACGTCGGGGCTGCGCCCGGCGGCGAGGGCGGGCTGGTGGATCCGCGCGCCCACCGTCCGGGCCTCGACCTCGGCGGTCACCGTGGAGACCTGGTGGTCGCCGAAGGCGACGTGCAGCAGCACACGGTGGCGGGGCGAACCGGGCAGCGGGTCGTCGGTCAGATGCTGGGCGTAGCCGTTGGTCTCGGCCCGGTCCCAGAGCATCTGGACCAGGGCGAGACAGAGTTGCTGGGTCAGCCTGTCGGGGTAGGAACCGTTCATGATCCGCTGAAACGGCTGGAAGTCCACGCTGCGGTTGAGCAGCGTGCTGTAGTTCATCCCCGCCACACCGAGCACGGCGTTGCGCACGTCGGGGGAGACGGCGACCAGCGCGCCGCCCTCGACGGCGCCCTGGCTGTTGCCGTCGTAGGCGAGACCGGCCCGCCAGTCGATCAGCGACTCGCCCCGCTCGTCGCGGAAGGCCTTGTCGCTCGCGAAACCGTCCTGGCTGATCATCGCCCGGCCCAGCAGGACGAAGTTCAGCAGGCCCTGCTGAAGCCGGTCTGCGACCGTGCCGAACCGGGAGAAGTCCTCGAACACCTTCGCCACGTGCTGGATGTCCTCATCGGACATGCCGATCCACCTGGTGGCGCAGAAGGCGAAGCCCTGCTCCCCGGCCATCCTCCGCACGTCGCGGGCGCGCACCTCGGTATGCCTGCCGAGCAGGCCGTGGCCGTACAGGGAGGGGTGCGCCGGGCGTTTGAACGCCGAACGCGGGATCTCGCACTGGTAGCGCGCCCTCAGCGTGTCGCCGAGCGGGCGCGGCAGTCCGCCGGGACCCCGGTTGAGGTTCGACCCCGGCGGCCCTCCGGGCTTGTCGAGGTAGTTGGGCACCAGGATGTCACCGGTGACCTCGCGGGCGATGTCGGGGTCCTGTCCCACGGTGAGGTCGATGACGGAGTCGACCGTGAAGCCGGGTGAGCCTCCCTTGAGCGTGCGCAGCGTCTGGTCCCGCATGCTCAGTACGGGGCCGGCGATGCCCTGCTCGTCGGCCACGGTGAAGTCCCAGGCGAGGTGGAGTCCTCCGGCCTCCACCCCGGCCCTGGCGAGGACGGCGAGCGTCTGACGGAGCGCGCGCTGCCGTGCGGCGAGCGCGTCGCCCGGGGGGAGCTCGTCTCCCAGCAGCCTGGTGAAGGTCTGCGGGGCCGGGATGTTCTCACCCCCGGCGTTCTTCAGGCCGCGCAGCGCGACGGCGTAGCGGCGGCCCTCCAGGAAGTTCTTCGCCGGCCTGATGATCAGCATCTGCCGGGCCGGGTCGGTGGCGCCCGCGTCGAGTTCGGCCCAGTAGGGCCAGCGCTCCCCGGTCACCGTGTCGACGATCACGATGGGGGCGTCGAGGCGCAGGGACCACCCGATGTCGGTGACGGGCGCCACGCCGGACTTGGCGAGGTCCACGCCGGGCACGTGGGCCAGCAGCATGGAGCCCGGGGAGAAGCCGTCGGCCGTGTTCCAGAGCGCCGGGTCGATCGGGGTGCCCGCCGCGTTGCGGGGCATGGCCCCGGCGGAGAGGTTCACCCGCAGCCCGGTGGAGGTGGGCGCCTTCGTGGTGAACCAGTCGTTGGGGAACGGCAGCAGGCACTGCGCGCCGGCGATCGGGTCGCACCCGGCCTCGGCCGCCGGGGCGGGGGCCAGGGGTGCGGCGACATCGGGAGCGGACGACGGGTGGCCCAGCAGTGACACCGAGGGCACCGGGGACGCCTCGGACGTCGCGGGCGGCAGGGACACGGCCGCCGCCATGGCCAGCACGAGACCGGCCGCCGCCATCCGCACGCGCATGGCCCTCCCTCCTCGAACCTCGCTGATCGGGCATCGCGCCGATAGCCGCAGCAGATCGTAGGACGGGGCGCACGTCAATGGAGATCAGGAAACCGGTTTGTGATGGTACGTTCCACCCCCGGCCGACTCACCCACCCGGACCACCGGCCCCACTCAGAGTCACCCTCCTGTCACCGAACGCCCGCGACCGGCCCCGTCCCCCGCGGCTCGGCGGGACGTCGGATGACGTCAGATGAGGTCCACCTCCGCGTACGGCAGACCACCCGACAGCGAGGGGAAACCGGGGCCCCGGTCGAAGAACGGGACGACGGCCGGCCGGAGCGCGCGGAGCTCGGCTCGGCGCAGGGCGGTGGCCTCGGTGTCGACCCGGACGTCGTCCGGCGGACCGTACAGGACGACCCCGTAGTCGTCGCGGGCCCCCTCCGCCGAGACCTTGCCGTCGCGGACGTCGGCGGCCACCAGGGCGGGGTCGCGGTCCAGCGGCGACCCCCACCCGCCGCCGCCGGTGGTGCGCACCCGGATGACCTCGCCCGCGCGGACCGGCGAGTCGTCCACGAGACCCTCCATCCGCCTGCCCTCGATCTCCACCAGGAACGGCCGCCCCGCCCCGCCGCCGTTCACACCCCAGCAGGACAGGATCGAGCGGTCGGCGACGGACATGAACGAGGCGTCGCGGAGCATCCGCAGACGCTTGTCGTAGCCGAGACCTCCCCGGTGGAGACCGGGACCGCCGGAGTCCACGGCCAGGCCGAGCCGTTCGACCCTGAACGGCCAGCGGGACTCGGCGAACTCGACCGGGATGTTACGCGAGTCGGGGACCACGTGGATGGTGTCCTCCCCGTCGGCGTACCACCGCCCGCCGGAGCCCCCGCCGAGAACCTCCCGCATCAGGTACGGCCTGCCGTCGACGTCGTCGCCGTGGACGCCGGTGTAGCGGATGGTCTCCTGGTCGGCGGGCATCCGGCCGCCGGTGGCCTTCGCGAGGACCCCCGCGAGCACGCCGAGCAGCCGCAGGATCACGAACGTCCGGGCGTTCGTGGGCGCCGGGAAGACCGGCGTGAGCAGCGTCCCCTTCGCCGGGAAGCGCATCTCGACGAGCGGCACGACACCCTCGTTGACGTCCAGCTCCGCCATCCGCTCCGGGGTCTCGGCCAGGTTCCGCAGGATCGGCGCCAGCCACTTCTTCAAAAACACCCCGTCCGCGTAGTCGCCCGCGTGGTTGATCGGCCCCTTGGCCTGCGGCGACGTGCCGGTGAAGTCGATGAGCAGCGGCGCCGGCGCGCAGTGGTCGACGGTGAGGGTGATCCGCTGGGTGTGCAGGCGCGGCTCGTCGACGCCGTCGTGCTCGGCGTAGTCCTCCCACACGTAGGTACCCTCGGGGATCCTGTCCAGCAGCTCCCGGCGGAACGTCTCGGTCGTCCTGGCGACGATCGCGTCGAAGCACGCCTCGACCGCGGCACGCCCGTAGCGGGCGAACAGCTCCCCCAGCCTCCGCGCGCCCATCAGGCAGGCCGAGCACTCGGCGTCCAGGTCACCGGCGAGCGAGTCGGGCATCCGGGAGTTACGCGTCATGATCGTGAGCGCCGCCCGGTTGGGAACGCCCGCGTCCCACAGCCTGATCGGCGGGACCATCAGGCCCTCCTCGAACACGCTGCGCGCGTGCGAGGGCATCGACCCGGGGACCGCCCCGCCGATGTCGTCGTGGTGCCCGAACGCCTGCACGAACGCGACCACCGCACCGTCGTGGAAGACCGGGACCGTGACGCACAGGTCGGGCAGATGACCGATGCCGCCCTCCGACAGGTAGACGTCGTTGTGGAAGAACACGTCGCCCGGGTTCATCTCCTCCACGGGGAAGTCCCTGACCACGGGCTGGACCAGCGCCGAGTAGGACCTGCCGGTCAGCTTGCGCAGCCGTACGTCGTGGATGCCCGCCCGGAAGTCGTGGGCGTCACGGATCATCGGTGAGCGGGCCGTGCGCGCGATGGCGGTCTCGACCTCCCGCTCCACCGACGCCAGGGTCCCTTCGACGATCTCCACCAGCACCGGGTCGGCGCCGCTCCCCGGCCGTCCGTCCGCGCTCACCGGCGCACCTCCAGATTTCCGAACGCGTCGGCGGTGGCCGTGAAGCCGGGGTGCACGGGCAGCGTGGAACCGTACTCCTCGATGACCGCGGGGCCGGAGACCGTCGCCCCGGCCGCCAGGTCGGCGCGGCGGTGAATCGGCGCCGGCCCCCACGCGTCGTAGAAGACCTCACGTCTCCCGGGCGGCCGGGGGTCCGCCGTGCCGTACGGCCTGCGCCCGACGGCCGGGCGGGTGATCGGGCCGATACCGGAGACGCGGAGGTTGACCCACTCGACCGCGTGCCGGGGGTCGTCGCGGTAGCCGTACCCGTAGAGCCTCCGGTGCGCCAGGTGGAAGCGGTCCAGCACCTCGGCGCGCCACGCCTCGTCCAGCGGCCCGGCGGGGGCCGGCACCCGGACCTCGTACGCCTGGCCGCAGTAGCGCAGGTCGGCGCTGCGCGCGTAGACGTGCCGGTCGGCGGTGAACCCCTCACGGTCCAGGGCCCGGGCCGCCTGCCCCTCCAGCTCGCCGAAGATCTCGGCCGCCGCGCCGAGGGAGAGGTCCCGGGTGACGAAGGTGCGCACGTAGTCGTTCTTGACGTCCACGGTGAGCAGGCCGAACGCCGACACGTTGCCCGGGTCGGGCGGGACGATCACCGACGGCAGGCCGAGGATGTCGATCAACCGGCAGACCAGGAGCGGCCCCGAGCCGCCGAAGGCGACCATCGGGAAGTCGCGCACGTCCAGACCCCGCTTGACGGTGAGCCGCCGAATCGCGTTGGACTGGTTGAACGCGCTGATCTCCAGGACGCCGGCCGCGGTCCGCTCGGGGGTCAGCCCTATCCTGCCGGCCAGCGCCTCGATCCCCCGCCGGGCCGCGTCGGCGTCGAGCGGGATCTCCCCGCCGAGCAGGCGCGGCGGGATTTGGCCGAGGAAGACGTGCGCGTCGGTGACGGTGACCTCGGTGCCGCCCCGGCCGTAGCAGAGCGGGCCCGGATCGGCCCCCGCCGACCGGGGGCCGACCTTCAGCGCGCCCTCCGGGGAGATCCACGCGACGGATCCGCCGCCCGCGCCGACGGTCACGATGTCGATCATCGGGATCCCGCAGGGGTAGCGGCCGATGCCGCCCTCGGTGGTAAGCGAGGGTTCGCCGTCGGCCACCACCGCGACGTCGGTGGAGGTGCCACCGCCGTCCAGTGTGATCACCGAGGGGTGCCCCGCGGTGGACGCGATCAGCGCGGCGCCGAGCGCGCCCGCCGCCGGCCCCGACAGAACCGTGGTGATCGGCTGGTGCACGACCTCGGCCGCGGAGAGCACGCCGCCGTTGCTCTTCATCACCGAGAACGGCAGGCTCCGCCCGGCCGCCGGGCCCGGCGCGGCACTTCCCCCCCGGCGCCTCGGCCGTCTCCGGGGGTTCCGGTGCCCGGCTCAACCGCTCCAGGCGCTCGGACAGGGCGGCGAGGTAGCGGCGCATGGTGGGCTTGACCGCGGCGTCCACCAGGGTTGTGACGGACCGCTCGTACTCGCGGTACTCGCGCAGCACGTCGCTGGAGATCGAGACGACCGCGTCCGGGTGCTCTCGTCCGAGGACCTCACGCATGCGCACCTCGTGCCCGGGGTTGGCGTAGGAGTGCAGGAAGCACACGCCGATCGCGGTGATCCCGCGCTCCCGGAACCAGCGGGCCGCCACCACGGCCTGCTCCTCGTCGAACGGCCGCACCTCCGCGCCGGTGTGGTCCAGCCGCCCGCCGACGGTCCTGACCCGGTGCACCGGGACGATCCTCGGCGGCTTCACCCAGAAGTAGGAGTTGCCGTAGCCGTCGGGAACGCTCTGCCTGGCGATCTCCAGGATGAACTCGAACCCCTCGGTGGTCACGAAACCCAGGTCGGCGACGCGGTCCTCAAGGAGCTGGTTGGTGGCGACGGTGGTGCCGTGCACGACCGCCGTCACGGCCGCCGCGCCCGCCTCCACCAAGACCTTGCCCACCCCCTCCATGAACCCGTCCGCCGGGTCGGCGGGGGTGGAGGGGGTCTTGGTGGTGGTGGTGATCTCGCCGGTCTGCTCGTCCACCGCGACCACGTCGGTGAACGTGCCCCCGGTGTCGACTCCTATACGGACGCTGCGCATGCCCCCGTGTCTACCCAGCCGGACCGCGTTCCCAAATCGGCGGACCCTGCCGAAGCTGCCCCGGTCCGTTGGGCACTGTTGGCGGCACCGCCCCCGGCACCGCCGACGCCCCCGTCGGCGGCACCGTGGCGCGTGTCAGCGGCGGCGGGGGCCCATGGTGGAGCCGATCACCGCGTCCGCGTCGTGGGAGTGCACCTTGGCCGCGAGGCGGATGGCCATCTCGTTGGTACGGCGCAGCTCGGCCTCGACCCGGTCCTTGCCCGACTGGCCGACCTGCACACCGAAGTAGGCGCCGATGATCGCGCCGGAGACGCCGACGAGACCGGCGAACGGGGCGGCCGAGTCGCCGCCGTGTATCGCGACGACCGCGAAGGCGATCAGGATGACCAGCAGGCCCGTGACGACGACGTAGAACCCGTAGCGCCAGCGCGCCGCCTCCGCCTTGGCGGCCACGGCCTCGTCCTCCGTCATCATCGCCGCGAGCGCGCTGGGGATCTCGACGGTCTCACCCGGCTGCGTGGTGGGGGGCAAGGCGGAGGACGTCGCCGCGGGCGTCTTGTTGAGGGGCGGGGCAGAGGTCTTGGCGGTCGTCACAGGTTCTCCCACTTTTCGAAAGGCCAGTATGAATCTCCCACGCTTTTCCCAATCAAGCCAAGTCAGGCTCTGTACCGCAGGATCCGACATTCTTACCAGCTCACCGCCTGCCCAAACTCTGACATCCGACCCAGTAGGCTGGCGCCCCGTGATCGAACTGTCCGCGCTCTCCGCCGTCCCCGCCGGAACCAGGGACGGGGTGCTGCGTTTCTACTTCGGCCCGATGGACTGTGGCAAGTCCACGCTGGCCCTGCAGATGAACTACAACCACCACCGCCAGGGGAGGAACGGTCTGGTGCTGACCAGGCACGACCGCTCCGGCGGCCCGCAGGTGACCAGCCGGATAGGGCTGGGCAGCGAGGCCGTCGAGGTCGAGGAGGACCTCGACCTGGTCGCCCTGGTCCGCTCGCACCACCGGGTCGACTACCTGATCTGCGACGAGGCGTGCTTCTACACCGTCGCCCAGATCGAGCAGCTGGCCGACATCACCGACGACCTCGGCGTCGACGTCTACGCCTTCGGTCTGGCCTCGGACTTCCGGTCACAGATGTTCCCCGCCGCCCAGCGGCTGTTCGAGCTGGCCGACGAGATCAACCGTCTCCAGGTCGAGGTGCTCTGCTGGTGCGGCCGGCCCGGCCGCCTGAACGCCCGTGTGGCCGGCGGCAGGCTGGTCCGCACCGGCGAGCAGGTGGTCATCGGCGACATCGGTGACGGCGGTGGCACGGACGAGGCCCCGATCCGCTATCAGGTCCTCTGCCGCCGTCACTACCGCTCCGGCGACCTCGGCGACTCCTGAGGGTCCCACCGGCCCTCAGGGGTCCGCGGCGATCTCTTCGAGCCGGGCGGCCAGCTGGGCGGGCTCGCCGTCGACCAGGGCGGCCACCCCACGCCACCAGGCGAACCACTCGCCGCTGCGCCACATCCAGTCGGCCTGCTCGATCGCCGTGACGACCTCGCCCCTGACCCGCCAGGGCCCGCCGACCTCGTCGGCCGTGGCCCCGTGCCGCAGGGCCCAGGCCCGCAGCGTCTCGGCGGCCGCGGGCTCCACCGGCCGCGCGTAGGGGTCGGGGTCCTCCCCGCCCAGCGGGTGCGGGCCGAGACCGGCCGCCACGCCCCAGCTCCACTGGGCCTCGGCCGGGCGGGAGTAGCGCAGGGAGTGAAAGTCCAGGTTGGAGCCGAGCTCGCCGTCCTGACGTTCGACCACCACCGCGTCGAGCCGGCCACCCGCGTCGAAGGAGATCACGATCCGCCGCCCCGGGACGGCGTCGGGGGGGAGCTCGACCCGGTCCTCGGCCTGCCAGGAGTTGAGGTCGGCCGCCGCGGTCGGCCGCCCCCAGACCTCGTCCGCGGCGTCGTCGGCGATCCAGGCGGCGAGCATCTCCAGCACGGTCAGGTCGCTCCACGGGTCGATCGCGGTCGCGGTGCCCAGCACCTCGTCCGGCGAGGGCAGCTTCTCCCCCCGCGCCCGCCGCCACCACTCGTCGCCCAGGTCACGGGTGCCGACCAGCAGCCCGGCCAGCGCCGCGAGCTCGGTGGACCGGCGGGTGAGGGGGGCGCCTCGGGCGAGGCCGGCGCAGTGTGCGACGCGGCCGGCGCCGAGTACGGCCCCCGCCTCGCCGAGCAGGGCCACGGCGTCGAGTCGCTCCTCGCCCAACAGGTCATGGATCAGTCTTCTGGCCTCGGTCCGAGCATCCTCCGCACGTGCCTCGCGCATACCGGCCAGGCTACGCCGCGACTCCGGCCGGCGCGAGGTTTCCGCGTCCGGGGCCGGTGCCGCCGGGCCCGGAGACCGCGGCCCGCGAGGGGGGCGCCGAGCGCGTGGCACCGCTGGAGACTCAAGCCCTCCTGCCGGTACGGCCGAGCAGCCAGCCGATCACCGCGCTGCCGAGCGCGACGCCCGCGCCCATACCGAACGCGGCCAGAACCGGCCACGCCGGGCCCGGTGTCCTGGGCTGCCCGGCGGGACGCTCGAAGACGCGCCCGGTCCCGGCCCGCTCGGCCTCGTCCCCGTCCCCGTCCCCGGTCCTGCCCCTGTCCTCGGTTCCGGTTCCGGTTCCGGTTCCGGTTCCGGTTCCGGTTCCGGCGGGGAGGGAACCGTCCGAGAGATGGCTCTCGACGGCGGAGAAGAACTCGCCGGCGGTCTTCTTGGCGACCGAGCTGAGCATGCGCTGGCCGACTCCCCCGATCATGCCGCCGATCACGGCCTCGGCGTCGTAGTCGATCCGGGTGCCGCCGCCGACCTCGCTGAGCCGGACCCGCACGGTGGCCTCCACGGTGCCGGGGGCGCCCTGACCTCGGGCCCTGAGCACGAACCGCTGGGGGGCCTCGGGCTCGGACAGGGCGACCTCCCCCTGGTAGACGCCCCTGATAGAGGCCACCCCCGCGGTGACCGTCATCCGGTAGGTGTCGGGCCCCGTCTCCTCCAGGCGCTCGCAGCCCGGAATCGTGCGCGCGAGCACGGCCGGGTTCTGGAGCGCGGACCACACGCGATCTCTGTCGATGCCGAGCACGGCACTGCCTGCGAGCTTCACATCAGCACCCTAGGCAATCACCCGCCGGATGGATAACAGCAACATCTGCCCGCCGGCGGGGCGTGCGGTTGTCACAGCACGGCCCCGGCACGGCTCCGCTCGGGCGACGTCCGGACAACCTGTTCGAGCGGTGTCTTCAGGCCACGTGTCCAGGTGGTGCGTTCACTGGCGCGTTCAGGTGGCGCTTTCGGTGGCGCGGCGCCCGCCGGCCCTCAGGGGCGCCCCCACCTCGTGCAGGTGCCGCAGCACCTGGCCGTAGGAATCGGCCAGCCCGCACTCCAGGTAGGGGATCTTCAGCTCCGCGCAGTACTCCCTGACGATCGGCTGGGCCCGGCGCAGGTTGGGGGTCGGCATGCCGGGGAACAGGTGGTGCTCGATCTGGTAGTTCAGGCCGCCCAGCAGGGTGTCCACCACCCATCCGCCGCGCACGTTGCGGGAGGTCAGCACCTGGCGCCGGAGGAAGTCGAGCTCGTCCTCACCGGTGAGCATCGGCATCCCCTTGTGGTTGGGGGCGAAGGTGCAGCCCAGGTAGACGCCGAAGATCGCCTGGTGCACCAGGAGGAACACCACCGCCCTGCCCGGCGACAGCACGGTGAACAGGGCGGCCAGGTAGGCCGCGACGTGCGCGAGCAGCAGCCCGGCCTCCAGCGCCCGATGCTTCAGCGAGGGGCGCCTCAGCGCCCGGAAACTGGCCACGTGCAGGTTGAACCCCTCAAGGGTGAGGAGCGGGAAGAACAGGAACGCCTGCCTGCGGCCGATGAACCTGGGCAGCCCCCGGCTGGCCTCGGCCTGCTCGACCGACCAGACCAGGACGTCGGGGGAGACGTCGGGGTCGTGCTCCTCGTGGTTGGGGTGGGCGTGGTGGCGGGTGTGCTTGTCCATCCACCAGCCGTAGCTCATCCCGATGCCGAGGTTCCCGACCAGCAGGCCGGCGGCCTGGCCGGCCCGGCGGGTACGGAAGACCTGCCGGTGGGCCAGGTCGTGCGCGACCAGCGCGACCTGGGCGAACACCAGTGCCAGGAAGGCCGCCACCAGAAGCTGGTACCAGGAGTCGCCCACCACGAAGAAGGCGGCCCAGCCGGCGACGAACAGGGTGCCGACGAGACCGAGCCGCAGGGTGTAGTAGCCGGGGCGCCGGTCCATCAGCCCCGCCTTGGCGATGCGGCGCGACAGGCGTGCGAAGTCGCTGCCCCGCGCCCCGTCCCCGGCACCGGCCGATCGGTCCGCGGGGCCGATCACGGTTGAGTTGGTCACGCTTCTCCTCGGTTGAGCCGGATCACTGCACAGCACTACATCAGCCTTGCGCGCCGAATAACCAAATAACTGGATAAATCCACGAACAGCCCGGGGAATAGGGTCTTCACAGAATTCCGATATTTACCATGACCACGCACCCCTGCCCCCTCCCCAGCTCACAGTAGTGCCGCCCCCCCTCGGACGCGCATCACCTCAGATCAGATCGGCCGGAGCCGGATCGGGGCCCGGCGGGCAGCCCAAGGGACACAAGACCACATAGCACCCATCTACTCGCGAAAGCGATATTCCCGACAGATGATCTGATGAGCGTTTCACTGGCTGGTTCGAGCCCCCGCTGCTGGCAGGATGGTGGCCCATGGCATCGGGGACGTCATGGACGATCAGGGCGGGGGCCGCGCTGACGGCGCTGGCGGCGAGCGCGGGATGCGCGGCCGGCCCCCGCGACGCGGGCCACACTCCCGGCGAGGAGACCGCCCCCGCCTCTCCCCGCGTCACCCTCCACCCCACCGTCTCGCCCACCCGTCCGCCGGGACCACCGGGCGCGCTGCCCCGACCGGGAGAGGTCGGCCGGATCCCCCGGCCCGCGGACGGGCTGCCACCGGTGATCAGCTCCATCCCGACCGAGCGAAAGGTCGTCTTCCTCACCATCGACGACGGCTGGGAGCAGGATCCGGGCTTCCTCGCCCAGGTCCGCGACCGGCGGATCCCGGTCGCGGCCTTCGTCACCCGCGACGCCGTGGAGGCCAGGGGCGCCGCCGACCCGACCGTCCAGGGAGGCAGGTTCCTGGGGGCGGGCAAGTGGGGCTACGTACGCGCCCTGCGCGACGCGGGAGCGATGATCGAGAACCACACGCTGACCCATCCGAACCTGACGGCTCTCGGCTATGAGGGGCAGCGGGCCGAGATCTGCGGCGCCTCCCGGCTGATCCGCAGGCGGACGGGGATCTCGCCCACCCTCTTCCGCCCGCCGTTCGGCAACCAGAACGTCCTGACCCGCAGGGCGGCCAAGTCCTGCGGGGTCCACGCCCTCCTGCTCTGGACCGCCACCGTGCAGCCGGGCGGGAAGATCGCCTATCAGGTGCCCGACAAGAGACTCCGCCCGGGTGACGTGCTGCTGATGCACTTCCGGCCCAACCTGTCGCGGGACTTCCGCGTCCTGGTCGACAAGATCAGGCGACGGGGCTTCGAGCTGGGCAACCTCGACGCCTACCTGAAGGCCGCGACCGGATAGCCCGCCGCCGACCGCGGCCCCGCGCTCCCCCGCGTTCTCGCGCCCCCTCCCGCCCCCGGCCCGCACACACCCACACCTCCGTCCCTCCCCGTCTCCGGCGAGGGACGGGGCCGGGGTCCGCCGCCCGGCGTACCCCGAGGTCACCCCAGCGGCTGACGCCCGGCCGGCACCGCGTGCCCCACCATGGGTCATGTGCTCGCGGGGACCGCTGCCCGGCGAGCGCTCCCGGAACGGAGGGCGCCACATCCGCTCCGTCCGGGACGCCCGGGAACCGTCCCGGGCGGCGGGGGGGGGAGAGCCGGCGCCGCGAGCCCGAGGGGATGATCCCGGTCCGGCCGGGAAGTGCGGTCCCGCACCGGACCATGTGACGAGGATCGCAGGGGCTCGCGGCGCCCCCCTCTCCCGATGCTCTACAGCTTGTAGTACTACTGTTGGTAGAACTACAACTTGTAGAGCTCCATATCCGTGAGGGGAAGATGGACGCACTGGACCTGGCACGGTGGCAGTTCGGGGTCACCACCGTGTACCACTTTCTGTTCGTGCCCCTGACGATCGGCCTCGGGGTCTTCGTCGCAGGACTGCAGACGGCATGGCACCGCACCGGCAAGGAGCACTACCTGACGCTCACCAAGTTCTTCGGGAAGCTCTTCCTGATCAACTTCGCGATGGGCGTGGTCACCGGCATCGTGCAGGAGTTCCAGTTCGGTATGAACTGGAGCGAGTACTCGATCTTCGTCGGTGACGTCTTCGGCGCCCCGCTGGCCCTGGAGGCGCTGCTCGCCTTCTTCCTGGAGTCGACCTTCCTCGGCCTCTGGATCTTCGGCTGGGACAAGCTCCCCAAACGCGTCCACCTGGCCACCATCTGGGCGGCGGTCATCGGCTCCAACCTGTCGGCCTACTTCATCCTCGCCGCCAACGCCTGGATGAAGCACCCCGTCGGCTACGAGGTGGTCGACGGCAGGGCTCGCATGACGGATCTGTGGGCGGTGCTCACCAACTCCACCGCGCTCGCCCAGGTGCCCCACGTGGTGGCCGCGGCCTTCGTGGTCGCGGGTGGGTTCGCACTGGCGGTGTGCGGCTACCGAATCCTGCGGGAGCGCCGGAACGGTCCCGGCCGGCGGAGCCGGGTGGACGTGTGGCGGACCCCGATGCGGGCCGCGCTGGTCATGACGGCGATCGCGGGGGCCGTGGTCGCGGGCAGCGGGGACATGTCCGCGAAACTGCTGTACGAGCAGCAGCCGATGAAGCTGGCCGCCGCCGAGGGGCTCAGGCACGACACGGCCGCCGCGCCGTTCTCGCCGGTGCCCGGGGTGGAGATCCCCATGCTGCTGAGCTTCCTGTCCACCGGCGACCCCGGGGCGGTCGTCGGCGGCACCGAGGACCTGCAGGCGCGGTTCACCGAGCGGTTCGGCCCCGCCGACTACCGGCCCAACCTCCCGGTGGTCTTCTGGTCCTTCCGCGTGATGATCGTCTTCGGCATGACCACGGTGGGCCTGTCCGTTCTCGGCCTCTGGCTGACCCGCCGGCGCCGCCGGAACCCGGGGCCGCCGCGCGAGATCCCCGCGTGGTTCGCCCGCGCCTGCCTGCTGGGGCTGCCGCTGCCGACCGCCGCGATGACCGCCGGCTGGCTGCTCAGCGAGATCGGCCGCCAGCCGTGGACCGTCCAGGGTGAGTTGCTGACCGCCGCGAGCGTGTCGCCGGGCGTCGGCCTGGGCGAGGTGGCCACCTCACTGGCGATCTTCACCGCCCTGTACGGCGCGCTCGCGCTGGCCGAGGCCGTGCTGCTCGTCCGCCACGTCAAGGCGGGCCCCGAACCCGCCCCGGCCGATCCCCCCCGCGTGCCGCCCTCCGGCTGGGGCGCCGACGCCGGGGACGGCGGGGAGACGTCCCCGCTGCTCCAGCCGACCCTCATGTACTGAAGGCGGAGACGATGGAACTCACCACGTTCTGGTTCGCGGTCATCGCGTTCCTCTGGACCGGCTACTTCGTCCTGGAGGGGTTCGACTTCGGTGTGGGCCTGCTGCTCCCGGTGCTGTCGCGTAACGAGGCCGAGCGCCGGCAGGTGCTCGGCACGATCGGCCCCGTCTGGGACGGCAACGAGGTCTGGCTGATCACCGCGGTGGGCGCGATGTTCGCCGCCTTCCCCGCGTGGTACGCGGGACTGCTCAGCGAGTTCTACCTGCCGCTCGTGCTGGTCCTGGTAGGGCTGATCGTGCGCGGCGTCGGCCTGGAGTGGCGGGGCAAGGTCCACCACGCCTCCGACCGCTTCTGGTGCGACCTGGGCATCCTGGTCGGCAGCGGTCTCCCGGCGTTCCTCTGGGGCGCGGTCTTCGCGGACCTGCTCCGGGGCAGCGCGACGGCCGCGCTGGTCGGCGGGGTGTTCTCACTCTCCCTGTGCGTGCTGCACGGCGCGGTCTTCCTCACGCTCAAGACCTCGGGCCCGGTGCGCGCCCGGGCCCGCCGTACCGCGATGGCCGCCTCCGCGGTGGCGCTGCCCGTCGCGGTGGTGGCGCTGTCCAACATCCCCGCCGCGGGGGAGGGCGGCACCGACTGGGCCGCCTCCCCGTGGCTCTGGGCGTGCTCGCTGGCCTCGATGGCGGCGCTGGCCGCCGGGACCGCGCTGACCTGGCGCGGCCGGGACGGGTGGGCGTTCACCGCCACCGCCTCGGCCGTCGCGCTGGGCTCCGCCGCCCTGTTCGGCGCCCTCCGGCCCGCCCCGCTGCCCGGCCTGACCGTCGCCGAGGCCGCCTCCGGCCCCTACACGCTGGGCATGCTGACCTGGATCGGGCTGATCGCGCTGCCCTTCGTGCTCGGTTACCAGGTCTGGTCGTACTGGGTGTTCCGCAGGCGCCTGACCGCCGAGGTGTCCTGACGCCGCCGGTCCCGCCGGGCCGGCAGGGGCCCGGCGGGATCGGCGGCGGAGAGTCCGGCGGAACCACCACGAAGAGCCGGGTGCGATCGGGCGGGACCGTCACGGGGGTCGGATGCGATCCGGCGGGACCGTCACGGAGGGCCGGGCCGGGTCCGGGAGGCGCCCCGGCGCAGGTCGAACAGCTCCGACGGAGAGATCGGCATCCTGTCGATCCGGATCCCCTCGGCGTCCTCGACGGCCGAGGCGATGACCGCCGACACCGGGATGACGCCCGCCTCGCCGGCGCCCTTGACACCGAGGGGGTTGAGCGGGGACGGGGTCTGCAGGTGGGCGGTCTCCACGAACGGGATCTCCGTCGCGTAGGGCATCAGGAAGTCCATGAACGAGGCGTTCAGCAGCTGGCCGTGCTCGTCGTAGACCATCCGCTCGTACAGCGCGCCGCCGACGCCCTGGGCGACACCGCCGTGGATCTGCCCCTCGACGATCATCGGGTTGATCAGGTTGCCGCAGTCGTGGACGACCGCGTAGCGCAGGATGCGGATCTCGGCCGTCAGCGGGTCGGTCTCGACGATCGCCGCGTGCATGCCGGAGGCGAAGGTCGAGCGGATCGGCGAGTAGTAGTCGCGGCCCTCAAGTCCCGGCTCCTCCCCCTCGGCGACCGGCGGCCTGCCCGGGGACGGGGTGCCCGCGAACTGGGTCGCGCGGACCGCCTCGGAGTCGAAGGCGTAGCGCAGCGGGTTGGACAGCACCGCCACGGTCGCCAGCGGGATGGAGGCGCCGGGCGAACCCACCACCCGCACCTCACCGTCGACGATCTCCAGGTCGCGCGGATCGGCCTCCAGCGCCTCCGCGGCGATCCGCAGGGCCTTCTCCCTGACCTTGCGGCACGCCAGCGCGATGGCGTTGCCGCTCATCACCGCCGCCCGCGAGGCGAACGTGCCGACCGCGTAGCCGAACCTGCGGGTGTCGCCGGTGACCACCGAGACCCGCTCCAGCGGCACGCCCAGCTCGGCCGCCGCGACCTGGGCGAACACCGTCTCGTGCCCCTGCCCCTGGGAGGTCAGGCCGGTGGAGACGTGCACCCGGCCGTCGGAGGTGATCTGGACGTGACCGCCCTCGTACGGCCCGACCCCGGTGCCCTCGACATAGCAGCCGAGGCCGATCCCCAGGCTGCGCCCCTCGGCCGCGGCGGCGGCCTTCAACCCGGGGAAGGAGTCCCAGCCGATGAGCTCCTTGAGCATCCGCAGCGACCGGGGGTAGTCGCCGCTGTCGTAGATCAGCGGGCGGCCGTCCTGGAAGGTCATCCCCTGGTCGTAGGGGAACTCGTCCGGCTGGATGAAGTTGGCCTCGCGCACCGCCGTGCGATCGGCCCCCAGATACTCGGCGATGTGGTCCATCGTCCGCTCCATGCAGAAGACGGCCTGCGGGCGTCCCGCGCCCCGGTAGGGCGTGACCTGGACGGTGTTGGTGTAGACGGAGGAGAACTCGACCCGGTAGGCGCCGATCCTGTAGGGGCCCGGGAGCTGGGTGGAGGTGATGATCGGCACGATGATCCCGTACGGCGTGTAGGCGCCGTGGTCGTGCAGGATGTCCACCTCCAGGCCGAGCACCCGGCCGTCGTCGTCGAAGCCGACCCGGACGGACTGCGCCTGGGCCCGCTCGTGCGCGGCGGCGACGAAGTGCTCACGCCGGTCCTCGGTCCACTTCACCTCCCGGCCGAGCCGGATGGCCGCCCACGGGACCAGCACCTCCTCCGGCCACGGATGCACGATCTTGACGCCGAAGCCGCCGCCCACGTCGGGGGCGATCACCTCGACCTTGGGCAGCGGCAGGCCGAGTTTGGCCGCGATCGCCATCCGGACGCTGGTGGAGGTCTGGGTGCTCGAATACACGCGCAGGGACTCGTCGTCGGCGTCCCACCGGGCGTACACGCCCCGCCCCTCCAGCGGCATGGACGCGCTCCGCTCGATGTCGAGCCGGAAGGCCAGCGTGTGCGGCGCGGCGTCGATCGCCTCCCGCGCGCCGAGCCCGGCCGCCGAGGGCACCTCCTGCACCAGGTGCGCGCCCACGTTGCCCGGCACGTCGTCGTGGACGAGCCGGGCGGACTCCGCCGCCGTCGCCAGGCCGACCACCGGCTCGCGGATCTCGTAGTCCACCCGGACGAGCCCGCAGGCGTCCTCGGCGAGATAGCGGTCGCGGGCGACGACCATCACGACGGGCTCGCCGACATGCCGGACGACGTCACGCGCGAGCGGCCGGGCGGTACGGCCGTGGGTCAGCGCCGGGTGCGGGATGAGCAGCGGCAGCGGTTCGGCGAGCGGGGCCGGCAGGTCCTCCCAGGTGTAGATCGCCACCAGGCCGTCCACGTCGATCGCGGCCGAGACGTCGATGTCGCGGATCAGGGCGTGCGCGTGCGGGGACCGGACGAACGCGACCTCCAGCGCGCCCGCGCCGAGATCGTCCACGTAGCGTCCACGCCCGGTCAGCAGCCGGGGGTCCTCCCGGCGCCGTACCGGCTCGCCGAACAGCTTGGTCGTCATGTTCTTCCCGTCCGGCGGCTCACCGGTCTCCGGCGCCCCGGCGCCCCCCGCCTCCCGGGGCTCCCGGGGTTTTCCGGGACTCCGGGAGCCCCGGACCCACCCGGACTCCCGGAACTCCCCGTGTTCGCGGGACTCCCGCTCCGCACGCTCACGACTCCTCCGCGAGGATCTCGGCCGCGCGGTGAACGGACCTGACGATGTTCTGGTAGCCCGTACACCGGCACAGGTTGCCGGAGACGCCCTCCAGCACCTCCTCCCGGGTCGGCGCCGGGTTCTCCCGGAGCAGGGCGGTGACCGTGCACAGGAAACCCGGGGTGCAGAAACCGCACTGCAGGCCGTGGCATTCGGCGAAGGCCCGCTGCACGGGCGACATCGCGCCGCCGGGGCCGGCGAGCCCCTCCACGGTGGTGATGTCGTGCCCGTCTGCGGTCACCGCGAACATCAGGCAGGAACGGACCGGCTCCCCGTCCAGCAGCACCGTGCAGCACCCGCAGACCCCGTGCTCGCACCCGACGTGCGTGCCGGTCAGCCCGAGGTCGTGCCGGATGCAGTCGGACAGCAGTCGCCGGCCGGGCACCTCGACCCGCCGTACCAGGCCGTTCACGGTCAGTGTGATCGCGATGTCCGCCGTCTTACCCATCGGCCGCCTCCTCCGCCGCGTCACGCAGTGCCCGCTCCGCCAGCACCCCGACCAGGTGCCGCCGGTAGTCGGCGCTCGCGTGGATGTCCGCCTCCGGTTCGACCCGCCCCCGTACGGCCCGCGCCGCCGCGCCCCAGTCGGCCGAGCCCGGCGGCCGGTGGCCGCAGACCTCGGTGACGTCGGCGAGCATCGGGACGGGGCCCACGCCCACACACGCCACCCGCGCCGCGACGATCCGCAGGTCGCCGTCGAGCCGGACCAGTGCCGCGACCCCGGCCAGGGCGTAGTCGCCGTGCCGCCTGGCCACCTCGTGGAAGGCGGTGCCCGAGCGCGGGGGCAGCGCGGGGAACAGGGCGGAGACGGCCAGTTCACCCGGCTCGATCGCCGACTCCAGGGGGCCGGTGAAGAAGTCGGCGGCGGGGACGTCCCGGACGGCGCCGGGGCGTGCCAGCCGTACCGAGCCGCCGAGCAGGGCGAGCACGGCGGGCAGTTCGGCGGCGGGGTCGGCGTGCACCAGGCTGCCGACCACGGTGCCCCGGTTGCGGATCACCGGGTGCGCGACCAGCCGGAGCGCCTGGCGGAGCAGGGGTTGTGCCGCGGCGACCGGCCGGGAACGCTCCACCTGGGCGTGCCTGGCCAGCGCGCCGGTCCGGACACCGCCCGGCTCCACGGTGACGGCGGCCAGCTCGGTGAGCCGGTTGATGTCGACGATGTGCCCGGGGGCCGCCAGCCGCATGTTCAGCATCGGGATCAGGCTCTGGCCGCCCGCGAGCACCTTGCCGTGCTCCCCGGCGTCGGCGAGGGTCTTCAGCGCCTCGCCGACGGAGCGGGGGGCGTGATAGTCGAAGGGGGACGGCTTCACCCGGACGCCTCCCGCTCGTGCGAGACCGGCCCGGCGGAGGCGTCCGCCCCCGCGCGGGACAGCGCCCGCAGCAGGTGATAGCCCCCCACCACCACGATGGTGCCCAGCGCGATGCCCTCCAGTGCGAAGGTGGAGCCGACCATGTGCCTGACCGGGCCGATGGCGAGGATGATGCCCGCGCCGATCGGCACCATGTTGATCGGGTCTGAGAAGTCGACGCGGTTCTCGACCCAGATCTTCGCGCCGAGCAGGCCGATCATGCCGTAGAGGATCACGGTGATGCCGCCGAGCACCCCGCCCGGAGTCGCCGCGATCAGCGCGCCGAACTTGGGGCAGAGGCCGAACAGGATCGCGATGACGGCCGCGATGTAGTAGGCGGCGGTGGAGTAGACCCTCGTCGCGGCCATCACCCCGATGTTCTCGGCGTAGGTGGTGGTCGGGGAGCCTCCGAACGTGCCGGCGACCGCGGTGGCGACACCGTCACCCATGATCGCCCGGCCCATGTAGGGGTCCACGTCGACACCGGTCATCTCCCCGACCGCCTTGACGTGGCCCACGTTCTCCGCGATCAGCGCGATCACGGCCGGGAGCACCAGCAGCACGGCGGAGAACCTGATGTCGGGCAGGTGGGTGCCGGGCCATCCGATCCAGGGGGCGTCCGCCACGGCGGCGAAGCTCACTCGCGGATGCGTGTCGACCTTGGCGGTGACCGCGTTGTAGGCGGTGATGTTCCCGAGGATCCTGTCGGCCCCCCAGGAGAGGAGGAAACCGGTGACCAGGCCGAGCAGGATGCCGATCCGGCCGACGAAGCCCTTGAAGACCACGATGATCACGAAGGTGACGGTCATCGTGATCAGGGCGATCCACTGGTCCTGCGGCCAGTAGACGTCGGCGACGACGTAGGCCAGGCCGAACCCGATCAGCATGACGACCGCACCGGTCACCACCGGCGGGAAGATCCGGTTGATGATCTGCACGCCCAGGTAGTGGATCGCCACGCCCACGAGCGCGAGCACCAGGCCGACGACGAGGATCGCCCCGGTGACGATCGCGTCGGCCGCGGGCGTGTCACCGCCGTACAGCGCCCGGATGGCGATAACCCCTCCCACGAACGAGGCGCTCGTCCCGAGATAGCTGGGGATCCTCCCGTTCACGATGAGCAGGAACATGATCGTCGCGATACCGGAGAACATGATGGCCACGTTGGGGTCGAGCCCCATGACCAGCGGGAAGACGAACGTCGCGCCGAACATCGCGACGACGTGCTGCGCCCCGAACCCCAGCATGCGCGGCCAGGACAGCCGCTCGTCCGGCCTGACGACCTCTCCCGGCGCCAGGGTCCCGCCGTCTCCGTGTTCCTTCCAACCTGCAATCATCAAGCCCTACCTCTCACCGGGCCGGCGTCCGGTGTCCGCCCCGCAGGCATCCCTCCGGCGAATCCCCATGCTGTCGTTGCGGGCACATTAGGTCGGCGATCATTCCCTTACACCGTCATGATCTGCCAAATCTGAGGCGCCGACCGGTGAACGCCCTGCGCACCGGCCGACGGCGGCACCCGGCCGGCGGACGAGGGCCTAGCGAAACCTCCCGAGCGCACCGGCCCCGAAACCCTCTCCCCGCACCTCACCGGAGGTCAGGCGCCGGGGGCGATCACGTGGATCTCGAAGCCGTCACCCGCCACGACCTGGCCCGCGCGGATCTTGCGGGTCTTCCGGAGCTCGACCTCGCCGTCGACCATGACGTTGCCCTCGGCGATGAAGTGCTTGGCCTGGCCGCCGGTGTCGGTGACGGCGCAGTACTTCAGCAGATCACACAGCGGGATGTAGTCGGTTTCCAGCTCAAAGGTCTCGTTCACCATCGAGAGTCTAGATGCCGCGCATCCGCAGGACGTGCAGCGCGAGGGTGAGGTTCAGCCGCAGGTGGGCGTCCTCGGTGAAGTTCCCTAGCATCCGTTCCAGCTTGCCGATCCGGTAGCGCAGCGTGTTGTAGTGGAAGTGCAGCCTGCGGGCCGTCTCGGCGACGTTGAGGTTGGTCTCCAGCAGCACCTGGAGGGTCCGGCGGAGATCACCGCTCTCGGCGTCGGTGTCGGAGGCGAGCGGGCCGAGGGTCTCACGGACGAAGGCGTGCAGCTCGGCGGTGTCGCTGACCAGGGAGAGCAGGCGGTAGACGCCGAGCTGGTCGAAGTGGGCGACCGCGCCGGGGCCGTGCAGCTGGCGGCCCACCTTGGCCGCCTTCAGTGCCTGGCCGTACGCCTCGGGCAGCGCCTCGGCCCCGGCGGCGGTACGGCTGGCACCGGTGGAGAAGGTGGCGGGCAGGCATTCGGCGAAGGCCGTGACGGCGTCCTTGGCCAGGCGTGCGGTGTCGACGTCCGCGCCCACGACGGTGACGACCTCGTGGGAGAAGCCGGCCACCGCGCCGCGCCGGTCGTGGCGGCGCATCGCACTGGTCCAGCAGGTCACCAGGCGGTCCTGGGCGACACGCTCGTCGCCCTCCGGGTCGAGCTCGGCCACCAGCACGGTGACCGGGCGCTCCAGATCCCAGCCGAAGGCCCTGGCCCGCGCGACGACCCGCTCGGAACCTCCGGCCCGGCCGGCGAGCACGTCGCGCAGGAAGTCCGCGCGGTACTTGCTCTCCACCGCGTTGACCGCCTCCTGCCGGGTCACCACGAGCGCGGCGACCGTGGCGGCACGTTCCAGGATGCCGACGTCGCTGTCGCCGATCGCCCCCGCGGCGTCGCAGGCGACGATCCGGCCGTGGTGGTGGCCGCCCGCGACGACGGGGACCGAGGTGTGGAGGCCGCCGGGGTCGGCGCGCAGCAGGGCCACCTGCTCGGCGGGGCCCGCGGCGGCCAGCACCTGGCCGGCCCCGTCCAGCACGGCCACGGCCACGCCCAGCAGCGCGGTGACCTCGGCGGTCACCTCGCGTAGCCCGCCCCCGGCGAGCACCACCTGGACCAGCGCCCGATGCGCCTCCTCCGCCCTGGCCAGCACGGCGGCCTGCCGGTTGAGGATGTCGGTGAGAACCTGGTTGAGGATGTCGTCGAAGCCGACGTCGTCGGGGAGCTGGATCAGCGGGAAGCCCAGCCGGTCGGCCTGCCTGACCATCTCGTCGGGCAGCCGGTCCAGATAGCGGCCGAGTTTGATCGCCAGCGCGGCCAGACCGCGTTCGTCCAGGTCGGCCACGAGCCGGTCGAGCGACTGGGGGGTGTTGCGCAGCGGATAGCCGGTGGTGAGGAGCAGCTCGTGCGGCTTCACCCAGGCCAGGACGTCGGGAACCTCCATCACGTTGAGCCGCTGCACGACCCGGCCCAAGCCTCGTTCTCCGGCGATCAGCCGGGCTCCGGCCAGCGTCGAGACGCCGAGGACCTCGCCGACCGCGACGCCATGAGTGATCGTTCCAGTGCTCGCCAGACGAACGGGAGGTTCCATGACGTGATTGTGGCGGATGGGACCGTCTGTCAGGAAGAGCCAACCTTTGGGCTGACTGTTGGCAGCTTTTTCCGTACGGAGGGAATCCGGGAACGTTCTACCGTCGGCTCAGGTGGATGGGGGGGTCGTGAGCGAGCGGAGCGGCAGGGCCGGCGGGAACGGCGTGGTCACCGGTACAGGAGCGATCGGAGGCACCGGGACGGGTACGGGCGCCGGCGGAACGGGTACGGACACGGGCGGGGACACGGGTACGGACACGGGCGGGGACACCGCCACCGGTGCCCGCACCGTCACGGGCGCGGGTACGAGCGCTGTCGTGGACACGGGTGTGGACACGGGTAAGGACCCTGTCACGGAGACCGAACCCGCGGGGAGGGGCCGATGACCGTTGGAACGCGGCCCAGACCCAGGCGGCCCGCCGAGCCGGCCCACGCGACCGGCGCGGCCAGCACGGCCCTGCGCCCGGTGCTGGAGTCGCCCAAGAGCCCCGCCCGGGTGCTGGCGGCCTTCCCCGCCGGGATCTACCTGGAGGTCCGTACCGAGCTCGAACCACACGTGATCGCGGTGGTGACCGGGGAGGCCGTGCGGCTGCCCAACGCGATGGTCGTCGGCGGCCCGGTCCCCCGGGTCTCCGTGGGGGATGACGCATCCGTGGGGGACGGTTCGATCGAGATCGGGCGGCTCAGCCTGCGGGCGCACCGCTGGTGGGACCCGGCCCCGCCGCTGGGCCCGGTGGATCCGGCGCTGCTGGCCTCCTCGCTGCCGAGGATGGCCGAGTTGTGCGACCGCTCGGCCAGGCGGCCGGGTCTTGAGGGCAACGACGCGGCCGGGCTGCTGGCCGAGGGGTGTTCCACCGCGTCGCTGCTCCACGCCGTCACGGCCGCCGAACAGCTCATCGGCCTGGGGCCGGGGCTCACCCCCAGCGGTGACGACATGCTCGCCGGACTGCTGGTCGCCCTGCGCCACCTGGGCACCTCGGCCGGCGTGGGCCGGGCCGTCTGGCTGGCCGACTGGCTGGCCGCCGCGGTCACCTTCGGCGCCCGGGGCAGGACCACCTCCATCTCCGCCGCGCTGCTGCACTGCGCGGCCCGGGGCGAGGCCGGGGGTGAGGTGCTGGCCGTACTGCGGGGCCTGGCCGGGCTGCAACCGCTGCCGCTCGCGCTGCACCGGCTGCTCGGGCTCGGTCACACCTCGGGGGCCGACCTCGCCTGGGGGTTGCGGATCGGCCTGGCCGCCGTCGTCGATCTGGAGGGGAGGGTGGTTGAGCGCTGATCTGGTCCGGGTGCACCCGGGGGTGTACCACGACTCGGTGAGCCTGATGCGGGTCAGCCAGGCGGTCACCGGACTGCCCGGGGTGGAGGTGGCGGTTGTGGCGATGGCCACCGAGCTCAACCTCGGCATCGCCGCCGACCTGGGTTTCGACCTTCCCGAGGCGGGGCCGGGGGATCTGCTGATCGCCCTGCGGAGCGGCGGCCCGGCCGAGCCGGAGGCCCTGCGGGCGGCGGACGCCGAACTCGGCCGGTTGCTGGCGGAGCTCGCCGTCCGGGTGGCCGACGACCTCTCGGGCGCGGGCGGCGGGCACCCGCCACGCACCGTCCGCACCGCCGTCCGCACCGCCGCCCGTGACGCCGCCCACGTCACCGCCCGCGGCGGGGCCGACGGAGGAGGCGCCACGCTGGCCCTGGTCTCGGTGCCCGGACCGTACGCGTTCGCCGAGGCGTTGGACGCGATCGAGGCCGGCCTCCCTGTGATGATCTTCAGTGACAACGTGCCGGTGGAGCAGGAGGTGTTCCTCAAAAGGCGCGCCGGGGAACTGGGCGTCCTGGTCATGGGACCCGACTGTGGCACCTCGGTGATCGGCGGCGCCGGCCTCGGTTTCTCGAACGTGCTCCGGCCCGGCCCTGTCGGGGTGGTGGCCGCCTCCGGAACCGGCGCGCAACAGGTGACCTGCCTGCTGGACCTGGCCGACGTGGGGGTCAGCCACGTGCTGGGCGTCGGCGGCAGAGACCTGTCGGCCGAGGTGGGCGGGCTGTCCACCCTCCGGGCCCTGGAGGCGCTCGACGCCGACCCCGGGACCGAGCTGATCATCCTGATCTCCAAGCCCCCGGCCCCCGAGGTCGGGGACACGGTGCGGCGGGCCGTCGGAGGGCTCGCCACCCCGGTGGTGACCGCGTTGCTCGGCCCCGGCCGGGACGATCTGACCGCCGCGACCGAGACCGCTCTGCGCGCGCTCGGCGTGCCGGTCCCCGTCTGGCGGTCCTGGCCCGCGCCCGCCCCGGCGGACGATCTCCCAGGCGGGATCCGCCCCGGGAACACGGGACACGCGGAGGGCACGGCGGACGCGGCGGACGCGGGGACGCGGTGGGACGGCGGGGCGGGCAGGGCGGCGCTGTGGGGCGTCTACTCGGGGGGAACGCTGTGCGCCGAGGCCCGGCTGGTCGCCGGGACCGGGGAGTTCACCGACTTCGGCGACGACGCCTACACCCGGGGCCGGGCCCATCCGATGATCGACCCCTCGCTCAGGCTGGAGGCGCTGGCGAAGGTGCCGCCCGGTGACGTCGCCCTGCTCGACGTGGTCCTGGGGCACGGCGCCGACCCCGACCCCTCGGCCCGGCTCGCCCCGGGCATCGCGACGGCCGTGGCCCGGGGGGTCCGGGTGGTCGTCGCGCTGGTCGGCTCCGGAGGCGACCCGCAGGGGCTGGAGGTCCAGGCGGAGACGCTGCGGGCCGCGGGGGCCTCGGTCTTCGCCTCCAACGCCCGGGCCGCCGGATACGCGGCGGATATCGTCGCGAGCCTCCGATGATCCGGCCGCCGCGCCGCGGTGGCGACCGTCCGGTCGTGAACCGCCGTTCCTCACTCAGGAGGGGTCCATGACGCCGCCCATGCTCTCCGGGGAGCCCCGCGTGATCACGGTGGGGGCCGAGATGCTCGGCGAGGCGCTGGACGCGCAGGCCGTGCCCAGGGTGGGGGTGGACTGGCGCCCGCCGATGCCCGGCACCGCCGGCGACCTCGCCCGGGTGCTGGCCGACCCGCGCAGGGTCCGCGCCAACGAGACGGCCGTGGGCCGCCTGCTGTCGGCCAGGCCCCGGCTCGTCGGGGTACGGCGGGCAGGCGAGGCGCTGGATCTGGCCGAGGGCTGTTTCCTGCACGCCGGCCCGCCGATCGGCTGGGAGCGCGCCTCGGGCCCGATGCGGGGCGCGCTCATCGGCGCGATGCTGCTCGAAGGGCTGGCCTCCGACGTCTCCGACGCAGAGCGGCGGCTCGCCGCGGGACACGCCCGCCTGGAGCCCTGCCACGGCCGGCGGGCGGTGGGGCCGATGGCGGGTGTGGTCAGCCCGTCGATGTGGATGTTCGAGGTGCGTGACGCCGAGCACGGCGGCACCGCCTACTGCTCGCTCAACGAGGGCTTGGGCAAGGTGCTGCGCTACGGCGCCTACGGCCCCGAGGTGCTGGAGCGGCTGCGCTGGATGGGCGAGGTGCTCGGTCCGGCGCTGCGGGACACCTTGGAGCTGACGGGGCCGCTGGACCTGAGGTCGCTGATCGCGCAGGCCCTGCAGATGGGCGACGAGCTGCACAACCGCAACCGCGCCGCCACCTCGCTGCTGGTGCGGGAGCTGGCCTGCGGGGTCGTGGACGCCGCTCCCCGCCACGCGGCCGAGGTGCTGCGTTTCATCGGCGGCAACGACCACTTCTTCCTCAACGCGGGGATGGCGGCCTGCAAGGTGAGCGCGGACGCCGCCAGGGATGTCCCGGGCTCGACCCTGGTCGTCGCGATGGCGCGCAACGGCACGGACTTCGGCGTCCAGGTCTCCGGGCTGGGCGACCGCTGGTTCACCGGTCCCGCGGGCGTGCCCGACGGGCTCTATCTCGGCGCGTACGGCCCGGCGGACGCCAACCCGGACATCGGTGATTCCACGATCACCGAGACTGCCGGCCTGGGCGGCTTCGCGATGGCGGCCGCCCCGGCGATCGTCCGGTTCGTCGGCGGCGACGTGTCGGACGCGACCGCGGCCACCCGGTCCATGTACGAGATCACCCTCGCCGAGCACCCCTCCTATCAGATCCCCGGTCTCGGCTTCCGGGGCACGCCGGTCGGCGTCGACGTCACACTGGTCGCCAGAACGGGGCTGCTGCCCACCGTCAACACCGGCATCGCCGGCCGGATCGCGGGAACGGGACAGGTGGGCGCGGGTCTGGTGAACCCGCCCGCCTCGGCTTTCACCTCCGCCCTGACCGCACTGGCCGAGGCCGCGGACCGTAGCGCAAAATCGGATAAGTGATCAAATAAGCGATAAACCTCGGCGAGAAACCGGGCGGCCCGGCCGTAACGACGGAGGCCGGCCACGTCATCCGACGTCAGAGCGCGGATGACGCCCCCTCCTCCGGGAAGGGTCCGCCGCCGACAAATGTCACAGTGCGCTTTCTGTAAACATCAACTTCCTTGCCGATTGGAACCCCGATATCGTGGCCAACCTTGCGAATAGGGTTGGTTACGGGGAAGGAGCATGATCGCTTGCTCGGCGGGACCCCCATCGGTTCGGAGGACGAGAAAATCAGCGCGACCGCATCGGACGGACAGGGCAGGCTGGTCGGCAGGCGCTATCGCCTGATGTCGCCGGTCGGCCGCGGCGGCATGGGCATGGTGTGGCACGCGCACGACGTCCTGCTCGACCGCGACGTCGCGGTCAAGGAGCTGATCCTCCCCTACGGCCTCGACCACGCCGGGACGCAGGTGGCCCACCGGCGCATGATGCGCGAGGCCCGCTCCGCGGCGCGGCTCAGCCACCCCGGGATCGTCACCGTCCACGACGTGGTCGAGGAGGACGGCCGCCCCTGGATCGTGATGGAGCTGGTCCGCGCGTGGTCCCTGGAGCAGGCCGTACGGCAGAGCGGCCCGCTGCCGGTGCCCCAGGCCGCCGAGATCGGCATCCGGGTGCTCGACGCGCTCCGCCACGCCCACGCCTCCGGGATCCTGCACCGCGACGTCAAGCCCGGCAACGTGCTGCTCACCTCCGACCGGGTGGTGCTCACCGACTTCGGCATCGCCGCGATAGAGGGCGACGTCACGATCACCCAGACCGGCCTGCTGATGGGCTCACCCGCCTACATCCCGCCGGAGCGACTCTCCGGCCGGCCGTATACGCAGGCCTCCGACCTGTGGTCCTTCGGTGCCACGCTCTACGCGGCGGTCGAGGGGCGCCCGCCGTACGAGGGGCCCGACGCGGTGGCCGTGC
The DNA here is from genome assembly GCF_040614315.1 of Streptosporangium sp. NPDC006007. Taxonomy (NCBI): domain Bacteria; kingdom Bacillati; phylum Actinomycetota; class Actinomycetes; order Streptosporangiales; family Streptosporangiaceae; genus Streptosporangium; species Streptosporangium sp. NPDC006007. The sequence continues at coordinate 124,801 of NZ_JBEXUG010000002.1, forward strand.
TCGGCGCGATCCTCACCCAGGAGCCCGGCCGGCCGCAGCGGGCGGGGGCGTTGATAACCGCCATCGAGGGCCTGCTCCGCAAGGAGCCGGCCGACCGGATGACCGCCGCGCAGGTGTCGGACCTGCTGGAGCGGGTGCTGCGCAGCCACGGCTCGCCCACCCCCGGCCGGGAGCCCGTCACGGAGGAGCCCTCACCGGCCCTGGGCGGCTCGGTGCCGATGCACCTCATATCGCGCCCGGACAGGCCCGCCGGTCCGATGCCCTCACGGATCATCGAGACCCCCTCGGGCCCGGTGCGGGTGCCGTACGACCCGCCGGTGGAACCGCGGGCGGACCACGCGGCCCTCTCCGGCCTCGCGGGCGGACGCCCGGACCCGCCGTCCGCGCCGGGACGGCCCGTCGCGGGGGCGGCCGTGGCCGGAATCCACGCCGGGGTCCACGCCGGAGGGCACGGACGCGGTTACGACGCGTTGCGCAGCCCCGTCGGCGATCTCGGACGACCACCGCCGGAGGGCCTCTCCGGCGAGTTTCCCGGCGCCACGTCCTTCGGCCCGTCATCCGGAGCCCGGCCCCCCGGGCCGCCCGCCTCGGCCGCCGAGATCCCCACCTCGGCCGAGGCCGCGCCCTGGCCCATCGCCCCCCAGGGCGGCCATGACGCCGCGCGGGACTCGAAGCCCTCGGCCGTGCCCGGCCGGTCCGGAGGCCGCAGGGGCTCGCGGCGCCGGGCGCCGGACGACGGCGCCTGGATGCGCGACGGCCGTCCGACACGGCGCCTGCTGCTGGCCGGGGGCGTCGCGGCGCTGGTCACGGTGCTCGTCGTACTGGTCACCACGCTGCTCGCGCCGTCCTCCTCCGGCGCGCCGGGCACCGGCGCGTCCCCCACGTCCTCCGATCCGGTGTCACCGTCCCGGGTGACCTCCGAGGTCCCGGAGGGCTACCAGACGCTGAGCGAGGGCCGCGTCTCCGCGGCGCTGCCCAAGGGCTGGACGGTGAAGACCCGGGACGGCGGGGCGGTGACCTTCTCTGGGCCGAAGGACAGCGGGCAGGGCGTCGCCGTCACCGAGGTCCCGGTCGGCGACCCGATGTCCGCGCTCGAACGGGCCGACAGGAAGGGCCTGGACGAGTACACCGAAATCGGGATGGCGCCCGTGCAATACGGCACGTGGCGGGCCGCCGACTGGGAGTACACCTACGTCCAGCCCGGCGGCGCCGTTCCCATGCACGGGCTGACCCGCTACGTCGCGGTCAACGGCCAGACCGCCTACCTGATCACCTTCACGGTGCAGGACCTCGACTGGGAGAGGAGCGACGAGCTCCGGCAGATCTTCTTCGACACCTTCGCCTCGGCGAGCTGACCCTGGGCGGTACGCGCCCTCTGGCCACCTGACCAGTAATGACAAAATTCGCATGTGGCCATAATCCCCTCAGATCCCGTCATTTCCCCTAAGAAAACCGTAGAAGTCGCCGCCCTGCAGCGGCGGATGCTCATCGTGCTGTCCGGCGCGCAGATCACCAGCGGGATCGGCGCCGCGATGGGGCTCTCCCTCAGCTCGCTGGTGGTCGCCGAGCTCTCCGGCTCCGTGACGATCAGCGGACTGGCCGGAACGGCCACCGTGCTCGGCGCCGCGCTGCTGGCGCTGCCCACCGCCAGAACCTCGGGCAGGGGCGGACGGCGGGCCGGACTGACCCTGGCCTACGGGTGCGCCCTGCTCGGCAGCCTGATCGCGGTGATCGCCATCACCGTGCGGTCGTGGCCGCTGCTGCTCGGCGGGCTGGTGCTGTTCGGCGGTGCCAGCGCGGGGAACCTGGCCTCCCGTTACTCCGCGACCGACCTGTCCCCGCCCGGTCACTCGGCCCGGCACCTGTCATGGGTGGTGTGGGCCGCCACGATCGGCTCGGTGGCCGGCCCCAACCTCGCCGAACCCGCCGAGCACCTCGGCCGTCTGCTCGGGCTGGCCCCGGATACCGGCCCGTTCGCGCTCGCCCTCCTGACCTTCGTGATCGCGCCGGCCATCATCCTGGCCGGCCTGCGCCCCGACCCGCTGCTGCTCGCCCGCTCGATCGCCCCTCCCCCGGCCGCCCAGGACACAATGGGCAAGTCAGGCAAGCCGGGCAAGGGCACGCTGCGCACCGCGTGGCAGACCCTGCGCGAGACGCCGGCCGCGGCCCGGGCACTCGTCGCGATCGCGGTCAGCCACACGGCGATGGTGTCGGTCATGTCCATGACACCGGTGCACCTCAACCACGGCGGCGCGACCTACGCGGTCATCGGCATCGTGATCAGCCTGCACATCGCGGGCATGTACGTGCTGTCCCCGCTGGTCGGATGGCTGGCCGACCGGATCGGCCGGATCCAGGTGCTCGTGCTCGGCATGGGGCTGCTGCTCGCCTCCGCCGTCCTCTCCGGCCTGGCGGACGCGGACGACGTCGTGCAGGTGACCGCCGGGCTGGCGCTGCTCGGCGTCGGCTGGTCCTGCGGGCTGATCGCCGGCTCCGCCATGCTCACCGAGGCCGTTCCGCTGGAGCGCCGCCCGGCCGTACAGGGGCTGTCGGACCTGCTGATGAACGTCTGCGGAGCGACCGGCACGGTGATCGCCGGAGTGATCGTGGGCACCCTCTCCTACGGCGTGCTCGGCGCGGGCGTGGCGGTCATGGTGACGATCACCGGTGTGTGGCTGACGCCGAGACGGACGTGACCGCCCGCCCTCACTTGGCGTCGGCGTAACACCGCACCGCGACGGCCTGCATCGGGAAGCGCACCGGGGTCGGGCCGAACAGCAGCCGGGTCGCCTCCTCGGCGGCCCGGCCCACCGCCGCGATCACCTCGTCCGCGAGCCCGGCGGGGCAGTGCACCATCACCTCGTCGTGCTGGAAGAACACCAGCGCGGCCGGCGCGGGCAGCAGCCCGCGCAGCACGGCCATCAGGGTGAGCGCCCACTCCGCCGCGGTCGCCTGCACCACGAAGTTACGGGTGAACCGGCCCCGATCTCGGGCCGCCCGCCCGCCGTCCGGGCCCAAGACCAGCTCCCGCCAGCGGGCCGAGGGCGGCGGGGAGGTGCGGCCGAGCCAGGATCGGACCGATCTGCCCTCCTCCCCCCTCCGGGCGGCCTCCTCCACGAACCGGTGGGCCCGGGGGAAGCGCTGCCGCATCACGGCCAGCAGCTTGGGCGCGTCACCGCTGGTCCCGCCGTACATCGCCGACAGCATGGCGATCTTGGCGTGGTCACGCTCACCGCCGAACGCCTGGGCCAGCGCCTGGTAGAGGTCGATCTGCCCGGCGGCCCCGGCGAGCCCCTCGTCGCCCGCCATCGCGGCCAGCACCCGGGGTTCGAGCTGGGCCGCGTCGGCGACGACCAGCGTCCAGCCCTCGTCCGCCACCACGACCCTGCGCATCACCTTGGGGATCTGCAGCGCGCCACCGCCGCTGGTGGCCCAGCGACCCGACACCACTCCGCCCACGACGTACTCGGGCCGCAGCCGGTGGTCCCGGACCCACTGGTCGGCCCAGGACCAGCCGTGGAAGCTGTGGATCCTGGCCAGCTCCTTGTAGGCGAGCAGGGGCGCCACGCCCGGATGGTCGACGTCCTTGATCTCGTGAGCCCGGGTGGAGGCGACGGGCACGCCCACGGACTTGAACGCCTTGACGATCTGCTGCGGGGAGTCGGGGTTGAACGGCGCGCCGAAGGCCGCCGAGACCTGATCGGCCAGGGCCTGGAGCCTGGCGGGCCGCATGCCGTGCACCGGACGCGGGCCGAGCAGGCCGGTCAGCAGCTCGTCGTGCACGTCCTCCCGCCAGGGGATGCCCTCGTGGCCCATCTCCGCCGCGATCAGCGCCCCCGCCGACTCGGCGGCCACCAGCAGCCGGAAACGCCCGGGGGCGGCGGTGGCCTCGATCCGCCGGAGCTGATCGGCGTGGACCTCGGCGACCAGGTCGGCGTCGGGCGGCGGAGGCTCCTCCCCGAACAGCGTCGCCTGCCGCGCCTGCGGACCGTGGTGATCCTGTGGCACCTCCAGGCCGTGCAGCCGGGCGTGGGCGGCCCGGATCGACCTGGGCTCGCCGTGACGCCCCTCGTAGCCGAGGAGGAGGCTCTCGGTCAGCGCCAGGTCGTGACAGCGCGCCAGGCGCACCCCGGCGTCGAGGAGCGCGGGGTAGATCTCCCGGGTGTCGGCCCAGATCCAGCGGGGCCGCGCGGACTCCAGCTCCCGCACGGCCGCCGCCAGGTCGGCGACGGTCTCGGCACCTCGCCCGTCGGGTCGTAGGACGCCCGCGATGCCGGGGCCGGCGGCGACTGCCACGTTCATCCGCCCACCCTGTCACGCCGGGCCGACGGTTCCCGGCGGGGGGAGCGGGATCTCGACCTCGTCCTCCATCGGGGGCTCCACCTCCTGCGGCAGGCAGCCGGTGGCGGCGAAGCAGCGGATCCTCAGCGTCCTCGGGGTCACCGAGACGTGCAGGAAGCTCTTGAAGAACGGCGGGGTGTCCCAGTCGGACAGTTCCGACAGATAGCGGTGGAAGACCGTGCCCACCGGCAGCCGGAACGGCATCGGCCGGCCACCGAGGATCCCGGCCGCCCACCGCATCCGCCGCGTGATCGGGATGGGCGGGATGTCCCTGGGCGGGGTGTTGCCGATCCGCTCCGACATCAGGGCCACCCCCTCCTGGGGGGTGAGGTAGAGCCAGCGCATACGGAGCCGTTCGCTGTAGAGCTTGCTGTAGAACGACAGCGAGTCGCCGCGGAGCGGGTAGCACCGGTAGTCGTCCTCGTGCACACCGCCGACCGTGATCCGGGGAATCGTGTGGGTGGCGTGCATGAAGGCCCCCGAGCCGCCCGCCACGATGTACTGGATCGTCCGGTCACCGGTCCTGACCGGGAAGCGCTGGTAGTTGTGCACGTCACCGCCTATCGCCGCGACGTAGTTGTGCGCGGGATCGGTGACGATGTCGTCGATCGTGCCGCCGCCTTCGAGCCTGGACGGCTTGTACTCGTTGCGGGTGTAGATCGGCTTGCCGGTGATCAGCACCTTGGGCCGGGGATCCAGCGAGACCTCGCGCAGCCATCGCGCCTGCTCGGAGTCCAGGCTGCTGTGGATCCCGGTGTCCACCCCCACGATGAGCAGGCCGGACGTCTCCAGCGCCCAGTACGGCGCGGGCTGCGCGGCCCGCTGCTCGGGCAGCGCCCTGCGCTCGCGCGCCCTGGCCAGGGCGGTCTCGTCGACCTCGTCCGGTCTGCGCCAGAGCAGCTCGCGCAGTCCGGCGAGCGAGAACCCGGCCCTGCCCGGCGCGGCCTCCGGCGCGGGGGCGTCGCAGAAGACGCGCATGAAGCCGCCGAGCCCGTCGTACCAGTCGTGGTTGCCGGGGACCGCGTAGATCGGCGCCCGGTAGTCCTTGTAGGGACGGAAGAACTTGTCGTCGTACTCGTTGCCGGAGCCGGCGGGGTAGATCACGTCACTGGCGATGACGGCGAACGCGGTGCCCTCGCCGACCTTGAGCAGGCCGGGGACGACGGCGTACTGCGAGGCGTCCCCCTCGCCGGTGTCGCCGAGGACGAGGAAGGAGAACTCGGGGGCGACGTCCACGGGAACCCGGAAGGAGGGATCCACGCCCCGCTCCCGCTGGGAGGCCGTCCAGCGGGAGCGGAGCCGGCCCGAGGGGTCGCCCAGCAGGCCCGCGATGATCTCGTTCCTGGACTTCCAGAGGGTCCGCGGCCGGAACCAGGTGAAGGTGTCCCTGTTGGGACGCAGGTCCTTGAAGCCGCCGATCTGAACGCAGGACCAGCCGGCCCCCTCCTCGGAGACCCGGGAGGAGACCTCCCGCCCGCGCTCCGCGACCCGCCCTATATCAACCATGACCGTATTTTGGCGTTGATCTTACGAAGACGCACCCGGGTCGGGGAAGCCCGGCGACCTCAGAAGCGGGGACGGGGGGCCGTCAGCCGACCGGCCGCCGGGGGATCAGCACACCGGGGTTGAGAACGCCCTCCGGATCGAGCCGGTCCTTGATCCCGCGCAGGATCTCCACGCCCAGCTCGCCGATCTCGGCCGCGTGGGCCTCACGGTGGTCGCGGCCGACCCCGTGGTGGTGCGAGATCGTCCCCCCGGCCGCGACGATCGCCTCACCGGCCGAGCGCTTGGCCGCCTCCCACTGCGCGAGGGGGTCGCCGCCCTGCGCCGTGACGACCGTGAAGTAGAGGCAGGCACCCGTGTCGTACACGTGGGAGATGTGGCACATCACCAGCGGCGAGCCGAGCGAGGCGTGCAGCGCGCCCCGCACGGCGTCGTAGAGCCGGGGCAGGTTGGACCAGAACCCCGCGGTCTCCAGCGTCTCCACGGTGGCCCCCGCGGCGAGCAGGGAATCACGCAGATAGGGGGCCGAGTAGCGGCCGCGCGCCCAGGACTCGCCCGGCTCCGGGCCGAGATGGACGCCGCCGAGCCCGGAGAGCACGGCCGCGGCGCGCTCGCGCCTGGCGGGCACCTCCTCGCCGCCCTCGTATCCCGCGACGACCAGGCAGCCCGCACCGGCCGCGAGGGTGCCGATCCCGTCCGGTCCCGCCAGGCCGACCATCGTCTCGGTCTCGTCGGAGAGCCGGAGCACGGTGGGCGGCGGGCCGTCCTGGGCGAGGCGCCGGAGCGCGGCCGAGCCGGCCGCGAACGACTCGAACCGCCAGCCCTCGTAGCGCCGCTCGGCGGGGGCCCGCCGGACACGGAGCCGGAGCGAGGTGATCACCCCGAACGCGCCCTCCGAACCGAGGAACACCTGCCGCAGGTCGGGCCCGGCGGCCGACCTGGGCGCGCGGCCGAGGTCGAGGGTGCCGCGCGGGGTGGCCACGGTCATGCCGACGACCATGTCGTCGAACCGGCCGTATCCCGCCGAGGACTGACCGCTGGACCGGGCCGCGGCGAAGCCGCCCAGCGTGGCGTACTCGAACGACTGGGGGAAGTGGCCCAGGGTGAGCCCGTGCCCGGCGAGGAGCCGCTCGGCCAGCGGCGCGCGCAGCCCCGGCTCCATCTCGGCCACCATCGACTCGGCGTCCACCGAGACGAGCCGGTCGAGCCGGCTCAGGTCCAGCGCGACGACCCCGGAAAAACCCCGCCGGGTGGCCACCAGGCCACCGACGACCGAGGTGCCCCCGCCGAACGGGACGACCGCGACCCGGTGGGCGGCACAGACCCGCAGCACCTCCAGCACCTCGGCGTGGGAGCCGGGCAGCACCACGGCGTCGGGCGCGTCGGAACCGTCACCCGCGCGCATCCGGATCAGGTCGGGGGTGGACTTGCCCCGGGTGTGCCGGATACGGGCGTCATCGTCGAGGCGCACGTGACCGGCGCCCGTGGCGGCACGCAGTTCGGCGAGGACAGGCGGCGGCAGCGCCACGGCGGGCAGCCGCACCTCGCCGAGGCTCACGGCCGGGGTCTCCGGCGCGCGCACGCCCAGCATGTCCCCCAGCAGCCGGCGGACCGGCTCGGGCAGGTCGGCGGCCCTGGCGGGGTCGCCCCAGCCGGACCAGAGCATGGGTGCCGCACCGCCTGTCGGAGTTTTCACCTTTACACTGTGACACATGACGTCTATTCGTCACAACGCGTCCGGAGACGGCGACCCCGGTTCCGCCTCCGCTCCCGATCAGCCTTTCGACCGGCCTTCCGGCTCGGCGTCCGGCGCAGCCGTGCCCGGTCCGCCTCCCGGCCCGGCCGCCCCCCCGCCGTCGCCCGGCCCGGCCGCTCCGACCGCTCCGACCGCTCCCGACCCGGTTCCGGACCCGGTTCTGGACGCGGCCAGGGAGGTGGTGCTCGCGGTCGGGGTCCGGCGGACCACGCTCACCGAGGTGGCCCGCCGGGCCGGGCTCTCCCGGATGACGATCTACCGCCGCTGGCCCGACGTGCGCGCTCTCGTCGCCGACCTGATGACCCGCGAGTGGGTGCTCGTCGCCGGCCGGTTCGCCACCGAGGACCCGGTCACCGCGGCGGTGGCGGTGGTAGGGGCGCTGCGCGACCACCCGCTCTGGCGCAAGATCGTCGAGGTGGACCCGGAGCTGCTCCTGCCGTACCTGCTGCGGCGCAGGGGCTCCAGTCACGAGGCCATGCTCTCGCTGGTCGAGTCGGCCCTCATCCGGGGTCAGGCGCTGGGCACCGTACGGCCCGGCGACCCGGCGAGGCTGGCCGGAGCGATCATGCTGACCGCCCAGTCGTTCCTGCTGTCCGGCCCGGCCATGCTCACCCCGCTCACCCGCGACGACCTGGACGCCGAGCTCACCACCCTCCTGGAGAGGTACCTCCGACCGTGAACCCCTCACTCAACGCCGCGCGGCGCTCGCGCGAGCTCGCCGAGGTCCGCGGCCTCGTGGTGGACGTGCTGGTCGCCGGGCTGGGTGCCACCGGTGCCGGCGCGGCGCTCGACGCGGCCTCCAGGGGGCTCTCCGTGGCCGCGATCGACGCCCACGACCTGGCGTTCGGCACCTCCCGGTGGAGCTCCAAGATGATCCACGGCGGGCTCCGCTACCTGGCCAGGGGGCAGGTGGGGGTGGCGTACGAGAGCGCCGTGGAACGCGGGATCCTGCTCCGCCGCACCGCCCCGCACCTGGTCGGCGCCCAGCCCTACCTGCTGCCGCTGACCCCGGGGGTGTCCGGGGCGCGGGCGGCGACGGTGATGGCCGGCTACCGGCTCGGTGACGGGCTGCGGACGGCCGCGGGCACACCCCGCCGCCTGCTGCCCGGCCCGGCGCGGATCCGCGCCGGACGGGCGCTCGGCCTGGCCTCGCCGCTGAACCCGCGGGGGCTGCGTGGCGCGCTGCTGTCCTGGGACGGCCGGCTGGTGGACGACGCCCGGCTGGTGGTCGCGCTGGCCAGGACGGCCGCGTCGTGGGGGGCCAGGGTACTGACCCGCTGCCGGGCCCTGGAGGTGACCGGGGACGGGGCTCTGGTCCGTGACGAGCTCACCGGGGACGTCTTCACGATCCGGGCCAGGACCGTGATCAACGCCACGGGGGTCTGGGCCGCCGGCCTCATCCCGGGCATCGAGATGCGGCCCTCGCGCGGCACCCATCTGGTGCTCCGGCCACAGACCCTGCCGGGGCTCACCACCGGGCTGCACGTGCCGATCCCCGGCGAGGGCAACCGGTTCGTGCTGGTGCTCCCCCAGGCCGACGGCCGCATCCACGTCGGGCTCACCGACGAGCCGGTGGAGGGGGTGCTCCCCGACGTCCCGGAGGCCCCGGAGGAGGACGTGACGTTCCTGCTCGACGTGCTCAACTCGGTGCTGGAGACGCCGGTCGGCCGGCACGAGGTGGCCGGGGCCTACGCCGGGCTGCGCCCGCTGCTGGCCGCGCGGGGGCGGACCGCCGACCTGTCCAGGAGGCACGCGCTGCTGACCTCGCGGGACGGGGTGGTCACGATCGTGGGCGGCAAGCTCACCACCTACCGGCGGATGGCCGAGGACGCGGTGGACCGGGCGGTGTCGCTCGGGCGTCTCGGCGCGGGCGAGAGCCGCACGGCGCGGCTGCCCCTGGTCGGCGCCACCGGCGCCACCGGCGGGGTGCCACGACGACTGGTGGAGCGTTACGGGGGCGAGGCCGCGGCGGTGCGGGCGCTGGCGGTGGAGGATCCGGCCCTGGCCGAGCCGCTGCCCACCGGGGTCACCGGGGCCGAGCTCGTCTGGGCCGTCCGGCACGAGGGGGCACTGAACGTGGACGACCTGCTCGACCGCCGCACCCGGATCGGCCTGGTCCCCGGGGATCGGGCCGCCGCCCTTCCGGCGGCGACGGCGGCACTGGCCCGCTGAGCGGAGCCGGCCGGGAGAGGCGGCCGCCGGACCCTGACCGCCGGCTCAGGGTGGAACGCGCCGGCCCGCCGACGGGAGGCCGCCGGTTGGCCGGACCCCTGGGCCCGGCACCGGGTCATTGAAGCAGTGCCCATCGGCCCGGCAGAGTGGAACGACTTTATTGGGCGGCTCTGTTGACACCGGCCCGCCCGAAGGCGTAGAGCGGACACTCCCCGATTTCCGGTCGTCTCACACCACACCTTCAAGGCTGTTAGGTTAGTCTTACCTAAGTTTGCATAGGGGGTAGGCGTGACCACGGGGAGTGTTTCGGATATGACGGTCAGGGGCTGCACGCATCCCGCAGGCTGTCACACCGGTGACCTGCCTGTTCTCGCCAGTGCCACGGTGGGGACACGGTTCTGGCTGCTTGTCGAGCACCCCGGCCCCTGGGCGTCCCACCTGGAGGACTGCCGACTTCCCGAAGGTGTGCACACCCTTATCAAACGGGCCACAGATCTCGGCGTCCGCCCCCAGCTGATCCGCCGCCCCGGGCGCCGGAACCCCACGGAGACCGGCATTCACGTCATGGTCGCCGACTCCGCGTCCGCCCACCCGTGGCTCGCCGAGGGCGTCGTCGCAGGTCCACACGATCTTGACCTGAACGCCTTGGTGGCCGGAGTGGTCCCGGAGTCCTGCATACTTGTGAGTGAGCCGGTTTTTCTGGTCTGCACGCATGCCAAGCGCAACGCGTGCTGCGCCCGCATTGGACTACCTCTCGCTCGGTCACTGGCGCGTGTGCTGCCAGACAGAGTATGGGAAACATCACATGTTGGTGGCGATCGATACGCCGCCAACCTAGTGTGCTTGCCACACGGCCTTTACTACGGCAGCATGTCTCAGGCTGCCGCGATCGCGGCAGCCGATGCGTACCGGTCCGGCGAGGTCATCCTCGACCGTTTCCGGGGACGCGCAGGCATCCCTGAGCCACTGCAAGCCGCCGAGCATTTCGTCCGTGCCCACACGGGCGAGCTCTCGGTCGGCGGAGTGGCCGTGGAGTCCTCCAGGTCGGACGGCATCACCACCGAGGCGTTTGTGCGCGGTAGTGGCGCTCGTTTTCGGGTAGTGGTTGAACCCATGACGCTGACAACGCCATGTGGTACGGCTTGCGCCGACACGATCACTACCTATCGGCTGGTCTCGCTGGACAGGCTCACCCCTGTGCGGTACACCACGCCCGTCTTGATCTGACTAAGGGAACATCACGGCCAATCCAGGCGTTGGACCCAGGGGCGTTGTAAGCGTCCAATGCGGCATCAACCCGGAATACCTCTCACTAGAAGGTGGTTTTCTCATGTCTCAGGTACGTCGGCAGACCGCCCGGCCACGGCCCAGCTGGGGCTGGCAGGATGACGCCGCGTGCCGGGGCGAGGACCTCGTGCTCTTCTTCGGTCCTGACGGTGAGCGTCAGCCTGAGCGTGACATCCGTGAACGGAAGGCCAAGGCCATCTGCGCCCAGTGCCCGGTCCGCGCGGAGTGCCTGGACTACGCACTGTCCCGTCCGGAGAAGTACGGCACCTGGGGCGGTCTGAACGAGGACGAGCGCGCCTCCGAGCGTCGCCGTCGTATGCGCCGCGCCGCCAGCGCCGGCATCAGCGCCGTCGCCTGAGCAGTACCCTCCACCCGGCTTCCCCCTTGACGTGTGATCTCGCTGATTCCCCTGCGAGATCACACGTTGTTGTGTACGGCCGGATGCTCCGCCCGCCGGCGGAGAACGCGGAGAGACTCCGGTCAGCCCTGCGGCGGAATCGGCGGAATGTCCCTCCGGCCGCGTGACGGCAGGGGCTTCACCTGGGAGGCCGAGCAGTTAGGGCAGCTCTGGTCCACCCACGGCGGAGTGGTGATGATCCCCTTTCTCCGCCACATGACGGCACGCCCGTCAGCGGCGTGATAGGCCTCGTAGAGATCTCCCCAGATGTGCAGGCAGCGCAGGCACTGGAAGTCCCAGTCCTCGGCGATGGCGTGAATCTCTCGCATGTGCTCTCTCTTCGCATCGGTGCTGTGGGGTCCGGGCGGCGAGCCGTCCGGCCTATATGCGAGAGACACCCAGCAGAATCAGCCGATGGGCCCCGGCCGGCGACGGGACCGGGAAGAACGCGGCGGCCACCGTACGGCCCGGCCGTACGGCCGGGAGCGGGCCCGCCGCGGGGGCGCGGAACGGTCCCGGCGCACCGGTCGGCGCGCACGGGCCTCGCCGGTAGCCGACCTCCTGAGAGGCCGGCGAGGCCGGCACCTCGTCGAGGGGGTGCGGGTCACCCGTGACCGTCTCGGCGCACGGCCGCTCGGCCATCAGAGCCGGATCCCCCGGATGCCAGCCGAGGCAGAGCCCCAGGCAGAGAAGGATCGCGATCCACCGCGCCGCCCTAAGGCACCTGGAGGATGCGCGTCCCCGCGAACCAGCTGTCACACTTAAAGGTTTACCTACTCAGAGTTAGCAAAACTCAACCCATAGTGATGGTTGGCGGACCGTCGAGAACAGAACAGTCGCCGGGTCGCTGAAACGGACGGCGCCCAGCCGGACCCGGGTGACGTGGGCGAACACCCCCCGCCCCCGGTGCGCCGGGGGCGGGGGTCGCGCGTCACCCCGGCGGCTCCGGGATGTCAGGGACGGTTCCGGCCGGACTTGCGCATCTCCTTGTGGATGATCTTCCACTTGTTCTGCAGTTCCTTACGGAGCCGCGCGTCACCTCTGGACGCCATCCAGGTGGCCTCGCGCTGGAGTTTGTTCCAGCTGTCCAGCCGCCGTTCGGGGAGCGAGCCGTCCTCGATCGCGGCGAGCACCGCGCACCCCGGTTCGCTGTCGTGCAGGCAGTCGGCGAAGCGGCAGCGCCTGGCGAGATCCTCGATGTCGGAGAAGGCCATGTCCACGCCCTCCCCCATGTCGTACAGGCCGATACGGCGGATGCCGGGCGTGTCGATGATGAGACCGCCGCCGGAGAGCGCGATGAGCTCGCGGTGCACCGTGGTGTGACGGCCCCTGGCGTCTCCGGCCCTGACCTGCTGGGTCTCCATCACCGACTCCCCTGCGAGCGCGTTGACCAGCGTGGACTTGCCCGCGCCCGAGGCCCCCAGGACCACGGCGGTGCGCCTCCCCTCCAGATGGCCGCGCACGATGTCGACGCCCTCTCCGGTGAGGGAGCAGACCGGGTGCACGTCCACCCCCGGCGCCGCGGTGGCGACCTCCCGCATCAGGAAGTCGAGGCCCTCGCCGATGAGGTCGGCCTTGGTGACGAGCACCACCGGCCGCCCGCCGCTCTCCCAGGCCAGCGCGAGCAGCCGCTCGATCCGGCCCAGGTCGGCGGTGTCGGTGGCGTGCAGGGCCGGTTCGGCGACGAACACGAGGTCGACGTTGGCCGCGAGCACCTGCCCCTGGGAGTCCCCGGACAGGCCGCTCCGGGAGACCCGGCCGACCCCGCCGCGCACGAACGCGGTCCGGCGGGGCAGGAGAGCCTCAAGCTCGAAGCGGCCCTCCGGCAGCTCGCGGAGCGCGGCCCAGTCCCCGACACAGGGCAGGGCGACCGGATCGGCGGCGGCGGCCCGCCGTACCTGGGCGCCGTAGTGGACCTGAAGCCGGCCGGAGGCGTGCAGCACCTCGGCGGCGCCTCGGTCGACCCGCGCCACCCGGGCGGGGGTCAGACCTGCGGGGAGCTCGGCGGCGAGAGAGTCGTTCCAGCCGAACGAGAACAGAGAAGAGAAATCGGAAAAAGCAGAGGAGAACAACGTGGGTACACCCTTTGGGATGGCGGGTGCCCCTGCTCGACGTCGGCTAGACGGGCACCCGGAGGCTGATTGACGGCAGGTTCATCAGAACGACCCGCATAGTCCTCACCTCCAGCGCCGGTGGCCGCCCGTCTCCGTGACCGCGGCCTCGGCAGCACCATACCCCAGGCCCACCCGTCCCCCGCAAACCCTTTTTCGCCGTGTCGCCCCGGTGTTCCCCCGCCTCCCCGCCGATATCCGCGTGTCCCCGTACGGCGGGCGGGCACGCCAAAAGGCCCCGGGAAGTCCACCGTGGATCCCGGGGCCGCACACCGATCAGCTCACAGACCGGGAGCCGGGAAGTGGCCGGTCATCTCCCGCACCTCACCGTGGACGCGGGTGACGACGTGCTTGGCCTCGTCCTCGTCCTTGGCCAGGGCACTGACGACCTGGTCGATCCAGGCGCCGATCTGCCGCATCTCGGCCACGCCCATGCCCCGGCTGGTCACGCCGGCGGTGCCGATCCGGATGCCCGAGGGGTCGAACGGCTTGCGCGTGTCGAAGGGCACGCTGTTGTAGTTGGTCTCCAGACCGGCCCGGTCCAGGGCCTGCGCGGCGGGCTTGCCGCCGATGCCCTTGGGGGTCAGGTCGAGCAGGATCAGATGGTTGTCGGTGCCACCGGAGACCAGGTCGAAGCCCCGGCCCTTGAGCTCCTCGGCCAGCGCCTGGGCGTTCAGGACGATCTGGCGCGCGTAGTCCTTGAAGTCGTCGGCCGCCGCCTCCTTCAGCGCCACCGCGATGGCCGCGGTGGTGTGGTTGTGCGGGCCGCCCTGCAGGCCGGGGAAGACGGCCTTGTTGAGCGCCGTGGCGTGCTCGTCGGAGGTGGCCATGAGCATCGCGCCCCGGGGACCGCGCAGGGTCTTGTGCGTGGTGGTGGAGATGACGTCCGCGTGGCCGGCCGGCGACGGGTGGGCGCCACCGGCCACCAGACCGGCGATGTGGGCGATGTCGGCGGCGAGGACGGCGCCGGCCTCACGGGCGATCTCGGCGAAGGCGGGGAAGTCGATGGTGCGCGGGATGGCGGTGCCACCGCAGAAGATCAGCTTGGGCCGCTCACGGAGGGCGATCTCCCGCACCTCGTCCATGTCGACCCGGCCGGTGTCCTGGCGCACGCCGTACCGGACCGGGGTGAACCACTTGCCGGTGGCCGAGACCGACCAGCCGTGGGTGAGGTGACCGCCGAACGGCAGGCCCATCCCCATCACGGTGTCGCCCGGCTTCAGGAAGGCCAGGTAGATGGCGAGGTTCGCGGGCGAGCCCGAATAGGGTTGCACGTTGGCGTGGTTCACGCCGAACAGGGATTTGGCCCGCTCGATGGCGAGGGTCTCGATCTGGTCGATGACCTGCTGGCCCTCATAGTAACGCTTGCCCGGATACCCCTCGGAGTACTTGTTGGTGAGGACGGTGCCGGTGGCCTCAAGAACGGCCTTGGAAACGTAGTTCTCCGAGGCGATCAACTTGACGGTGTCGGCCTGACGGCGCTCCTCCGCCCTGATGAGCTCGGCGATCTGCGGATCGACGTTAGATAGAGAACCCATGGCGCCTTCACTCCCCTGTCATGGTTGACAACGCACGGAGACCCAGGCGTACGGCCTCCGCTTCTTCCGCTCCCCGGTGGTCTCTCCCACCCAATGCGCCAGTCGCGCTTTAGACGATAGCGGACCTGTGGTACTCAGCCCGCACGGGCGGCGCGGCCTGAACCGTCCACAGGCCAGAGCCGGTCCACCTCCGCGTTGAGCGTCGCTCCGATGAGCACCGCCAGCGCGGTGATGTACAGCCACAGGAGCACCGCGATCGGAGCGGCGAGCGAGCCGTAGATGGAGACCGGGGAGAACCAGACGGCCAGCACCGCACGGAGTACGGCGGCGCAGGCGATCCAGATGATGAGGGCGAGTACGGCCCCCGGCAGCTCCCGCCACCAGCGCGTCCGCACCGGCACGCTCACGTGGTAGAGCAGGGTGAGGAAGAACACGGAGCCGACGACGACCACGGGCCAGTAGAGGCTGTTCACCAGCCCGGCGTAGTCGAGGGGCAGGGCGGCGCGCAGCACCACCGGGCCCAGCACGAGTACGGGCATGACCAGCAGCCCGACCATCAGGCCGGCGAGGTAGAGGCCGAAGGACATCAGGCGGGTGCGGATGATGCCGCGCTCCTCGCCTAGCCCGTAGGCGACCGAGATCAGGTCCACGTAGACGAACAGGGCCCGCGAGCCCGACCAGAGCGCCAGCAGGAAGCCCAGCGAGATCAGCGAGACCTGGTTCTCGGGGTTCAGCACGTCGTCGATGAGCGGGGTGACGACGGTGTTCACGGCGTTGTCGGTGAAGAGCAGATGGGCCTGGGTCTCGATCCAGGTTCTGACGTTCTGCACCGTCTCCGGGCCGAACACCCGGGTGAGCTGACCGAGCACGCCGATCAGGCCGAGCATGAACGGCGGCAGCGACAGCAGCGCGAAGAAGGCCGCCTCACCGGCCAGACCGGTCACCCGGTAGGTGACGCCCGCGTTCGTGGTGGCGCTCGCCAGTGCCCACGTGTCCGTGCCGCGCACCCAGGACAGGCCGGCGCGCAGGCGGGCCCGGCGCCCACGCGGTGGGCGTCTTCCGGGTCCGCGCCGGCCTGCCGGAGCGTCGGTGGACGTCATGTCACCCAACGGTATGCCCAGCGTCTCTTGATCACGAGTTCACTCGGCAACGATCGAATCTCGGGTGCGTTGCCGCCGCTACCTGCGGTAAAACGCGTCGGCGTCATCCACGTCGACGATCCGGGCGCCCAGCGGCAGCAGCGAGACCGGGATCAGCTTGATGTTGGCGATCCCCATCGGGATGCCGATGATCGACAGAAAGAGCGGGATCGAGGTCAGCAGGTGACCGATGGCCAGCCAGATCCCGGCCACGACACACCAGATCACATTCCCGACGGTGGACAGGCACCCCGCGCCGGGGTCGCGTACCACGGTTCGCCCGAAGGGCCACAGCGCGTAGGCGGCGATCCTGAACGACGCGACGCCGAACGGGATCGTGATGATCAGAATGCAGCAGACGATGCCCGCGACGACATAGCCGATGGCCAGCCAGATCCCCGCGAACACCAACCAGATGACATTCAACAGAGTGCGCATGATCTGAGCATGTCAGGTGGAACACGACCCGCTCCATCGGGTGCGTCCCTGAGAGATCCCCGATGCGAGAGGGGCCCGCCCCCTACCCGGCGCTCCGGCGAACGCCTGGGCGATCCCCGCCCACGTCCGCGCGGTCTCGCCCCGCACCTCCAGGAAGGTGTCGTCGAGATGGCGGCGCTGGACCACGAGCAGGCAGAAGTCGAGGGCGGTCCCCCTGATCAGGTCCGGAGCCCCTACCGGCCCGGCCGTCCACCACGACCCGTCGGGCATGGTCAGCTCCACCCGCAGAGGGCGGGGCGGTGGCGGCAGGCCCCGCACCGCGAAGCCGTACGGGATGGCCAGGACCCCGATCGTCACCACGTGCCTGAGCCTGGCGGTGGGGATCCGCACCACCCCGAGGGCGTCCGCCACATCCTGCCCGTGAGCCCAGGTCTCCATCAGCCGCGCGGTGACAAAGGACGCGGCGGACATGTCGGGTCCGTACCAGGGCAGTCTGGTGCCGGGGTCCAGCCGGGCGAAGACCTCCAGGCACCGGGCCCTGGCCTCGCGGAACCAGTCGTGGAGCCGGGCGGGGCCGAGGTCGCGGGTGGAGGCGGCGATCTCGTCCGCCGCGGAGTCGCCGCGGGCCAGGAAGGCCGGCAGCGTGACGCGGAACCCCTCGGGGTCGGTCGCGGCGGTGACGGCGGCGTCGTCGAAGTAGGCGAGGTGGCTGATCTGGTCGCGCACCGCCCAGCCCTCCGCGGGGGTCGGCAGCTCCCAGGCGGCCGGATCGAGTCCTTGGATCATGGTGTCGAGCTCGTCGGTCTCGGCGCGTAGATCCGCCAGCAGCTCGCCCATCAGGCCCACGGCACCTCCTCGTCAGGGTTCAGGCAAGGGTAACGGAGCGATGTTCTGGAAGGAACTCCCTTAGAGATCTTCTATGCCGGCGTTCCGCGCGGAACTCCCGCACAGGCTCCCGCACAATGGGAGGGTGATCTGCGACAGGTGCAAGGACCGCAGGCACGACGAGTGCCGGGGCGGCTCATGGTGCGACTGCCAGCACCAGGCCCCCGATAACGCGGATGAGGTCAAGGAGTCCGGCCTGAGCCGGCCACGCCAAGGTTGAGCCTGGGAAGAGTCCAGATTTTGGACCACACATTGGACATCTCGGGTCATCAAGGTATCGTCGTGACCATGCCAGCGGACCCGTTGCTCGTCGTGCGACGCCACGTCGACCTCCTGCGTGTCCGCAGTGCCATCTGTTGCGACGTCCGTTGACCGTCGCCCCTTGCTGATTTCGTCCAGCCCGGGCGCGTGACAGGCGTCCTTCTCTTTCGCGACCGAACACCTCACCGCGCTCGGCCATGAGGCGGCGAGAATCGCCTGCGCGCGTCCGGAAATCATCTCACCGATTCGCCGAAGGAGACGCGCGCTCATGACGACTCCCGCTCAACCAGCCACCCCCCCGCGTAACGAAGGCCAATGGGCCCTCGGGCACCACCAACCCCTCAACCAGAACGAGGAAAACAAACACCACGACAACGGCCTCAACGTCCGCCACCGCATCATCAACACCTACGCCAAGCACGGCTTCGACTCCATCGACCCCACCGATCTGCGCGGCCGCATGCGCTGGTACGGCCTCTACACCCAGCGCAAGCCCGGCATCCACGGCGGCAAAACCGCCATCCTCACCCCCGAGGAACTCGACGACCGCTACTTCATGCTCCGCATCCGCATCGACGGCGGCCGCCTGACCACCACCCAACTCCGCGTCATCGCCGATATCTCCACCCAGTACGCCCGGAACACCGCCGACGTCACCGACCGCCAGAACATCCAGCTCCACTGGATCCGCATCGAAGACGTCCCCGACATCTGGGACCGCCTGGAAACCGTTGGTCTATCCACCACCGAAGCCTGCGGTGACACCCCCCGCGTCATCATCGGCTGCCCCCTCGCCGGCATCGACGCCGACGAAACCATCGACGCCACCGACCACATCCGGCAAATCCACGACACCTACATCGGCGACCCCGCCTACTCCAACCTCCCCCGCAAATTCAAAACCGCCCTCAGCGGCTGCCCCGCCCACTGCACCGTCCACGAAATCAACGACGTCGCCTTCGTCGGCGTCATCACGCCCACCGGCCAGGCCGGCTACGACCTCTGGGTCGGCGGCGGCCTGTCCACCAACCCCATGCTCGCCCAACGCCTCGGCGTCTTCGTCGCCCCCGACCACGTCAACGCCGTCTACGGCGCCGTCCTCGGCATCTTCCGCGACTACGGCTACCGCCGGCTCCGCCACCGCGCCCGCCTGAAATTCCTCCTCAACGACTGGGGGCCGGAAAAATTCCGGCACATCCTGGAAACCGAATACCTCGGCCACCCCCTGCCCGACGGACCCGCCCCCGCGCCCCCTCGTGGCGGCCGCCGCGACCACGTCGGCGTCTTCCCCCAAAAAGACGGCAACCTGTCCATCGGCTTCGCCCCCAGAGCCGGCCGCCTCAACGGCACCCTCCTGCACCTCATCGCCGATCTCGCCGAACGACACGGCTCCCACCGCGTCCACACCACCGTCGAGCAGAAGATGGTCATCCTCGACGTCCCCCCCGGCCAAGCCGACCACCTCGTCACCGAACTCGACGCCCACGACCTGCCCGTCCACCCCTCCACCTTCCGCCGCCAGACCATGGCCTGCACAGGCATCGAATTCTGCAAACTCGCCATCGTCGAAACCAAAACCGTCGCCGCCGACCTCATCGACGAACTCCAGCGCCGCCTGCCCGACTTCGACCAGCCCCTGACCATCAACGTCAACGGCTGCCCCAACTCCTGCGCCCGCATCCAAACCGCGGACATCGGCCTCAAAGGACAGCTCGTCACCGACCACACCGGGCAACAGGTCGAGGGGTTCCAAATCCACCTCGGCGGCTCCCTGGGCGCCGCCCCCGGCTTCGGCCGCAAAGTCCGCGGCCTCAAAACCACCACCCGCGACCTGCCCGACTACATCGAACGCGTGCTCGGCGCCTACACCAAACAACGCGACCCCGACGAGACCTTCTCCCAGTGGGCCCGTCGCGCCGACGAGACAGACCTCACATGACCCCCCGCCACCACAGCGCCGCCGGCCACAAGCACACCCACACCACTAGCAACGACCACCGCGCGGGGAGAAGCCGATGAGCGAGCGAGCCGTCCCCTTCCACTGCCCTTACTGCGGCGAGGAGGACCTCCAGCCCCACGAGGACCACGGCGGCTGGTACTGCCGCTCCTGCGCCCGCGCCTTCAAACTCACATTCCTCGGACTCGGAGCGCGGTCATGACCCGGAGCCAAGGCACGACCACCCACCCGGCGCAGAGACAAAGACAGAAGCGGGAACAGAGGAGAAACAAACACCCGGAGGAGAAGAAGGAGGTGAACAGCCGATGACCACCGTCGACGCCGACATCCGATCACCCCGGCACCGCGACCCCCTCGACCTGCGGCACCTCGTCGAATCCGCCGGACGATTCCTGCACGACGCCCCCGCCCCCGAAATCATCCGCTGGGCCGCCGCCACCTTCGGCGACCGCCTCTGCCTCACCTCCTCCATGAGCGACGCCCTCCTCATCCACCTCGTCAGCCGCGTCAAACCCGGCATCGACGTCCTGTTCATCGACACCGGCTACCACTTCCCCGAAACCCTCGGCACCCGCGACGCCGTCCGCCACGTCCACGACATCAACCTCATCGACGTCACCCCCACCCGCACCGTCGCCGAGCAGGACCACGACCTCGGCCCCCGCCTCTTCGGCCGCAACCCCGACCTCTGCTGCCACCTGCGCAAAGTCGAACCCCTCAACCAGGCCCTGCGCCCCTACCTCGCCTGGATCTCCGGCATCCGCCACGACGAGACCACCACCCGCACCACCGTCAAACCCGTCGAATGGGACCCCAAACGCCAGATGGTCAAGATCAACCCCATCGCGCGCTGGACCCAGGACGACGCCGACACCTACATGACCGACCACGCCATCCTCCTCAACCCCCTGCACCACGACGGCTACCCCTCCATCGGCTGCGCCCCCTGCACCCGCCGCGTCGCCCCCGGCCACGACCCCCGCAGCGGACGCTGGGCCGGAACCGCCAAAACCGAATGCGGCCTCCACCAATGACCCGGTACACCCGCAACACGGCCACGGCCTGGTACCCGCGCGAGGCGACCACGGCCCGGCGCGTGTGCGCCGGGCCGTCCGGGCCGTCTGGGCCTCCGCTGATCGCGGTGGCGCACGGGTCACGCGACCCGCGCGCCGCCGCGACGGTGGAGGACCTGCTCGACCTGGTACGGCGGGCACGCCCAGAGCTCACCGTGCGTACCGCCTACCTCGACCACGCCTCCCCGACGATCGCCATGGCACTGTCCGGGCTGTCGGAGGCGGTGGTGCTGCCGCTGCTGCTCACCGCCGCCTACCACAGCCGCGTGGACATTCCCGGTGCGCTGGCCGAGGTGACGGCCCGCAGACCGTTGCACGTGCACCGGGGCGCCACGCTGGGCCCGCATCCGCTGATGGTCGACGCTCTGGAGCGGCGACTGGCCGAGGCCGGGGTGGAGCCGGGCGACCCCTGCACCGCGGTGGTACTGGTCTCGGCCGGTTCCAGTGACCGGCGGGCCAACGCGACGGTCGCCGGAATCGCCGGGGACTGCGCCCGGGGGCGTGATTGGTGGTCGGTGACCGCCGCCTACGCCTCGGCCACCGGGCCCACACCCGCGCAGGAGGTCCGGCGACTGCTCGGCGCCGGGGCGCCACGCGTGGTGGTGGCCCCCTATCTGCTGGCCCCGGGGCACTTCGCCGACAAGGTCCGCGCCGACACGCTGGCCTCGGGCGCCGATGTCGTCGCCGACGTGCTCGGTGCCGCCCCGGAGCTCGCGACCATCCTGGTCGAACGCTACGAGCAGGCCCTGCGCCCGGCGGTCCAGCCGGCCACCGCCTGACCTCGGTCCCGCCGGCCGGGAGGGGGCACCACCCCGCGGGCCCACGCCCCGGGGTGGACGGCCTAACGGTGCGGGTCGGGCGGCGGCAGAGCCTGCCGAGGCTCGCTCATGAGCTCGCCGCGCAGCTCACGCCACTGCTCCCGCCAGGCGGCCCAGGGTTTCTTGACGGGTTTGGCCCGGGAGTCGCCGATCACCTTCACATCGCCCATGATCACATAGGCTCGAACCCGGATGAGCGGCACGTTCGTACCGGCGGGCGCCTCGATGACCTGGACCTTCTTGTCCCCCATGATCGCGACGCCGTCGAGTTCGACATCCACCCCATCCGGAACGATGATCTTCACATCGCCCATGATCACGGTGGCGACGATGTCCACCACGTCGGTGCGGACCTCGGCCTCACGCAGATCGAGCACGACGTCGCCCATCACGGCGACGGCGCCGAGCCCCTGGTCGATCCGCCACTTGCCGCGCCGTTTGGAATCCCCCATCACGGCCACGAACCACCGCCGCGCCCTGCCCTCCCGCGCCGCCACGGGCTGGGCGGGGACGTGGGCGACGCCGGGCGCCCCCTGACCGTCGGACGGCAGGTCCGAGGTGATCACGACCAGCTCGGCCTGGGTGACGGCGGTGTAAGCCGCCTCCGTGCGCTCGGTCAGCTCTCCAAGTGTCAGACGGCCCTCGACGGAGGCGACACGCAACCGCTCGACGGCGGCCTCCCGCTCGGCGTCTGAGACCCGTATTGCACCGGGATCGTTCATAACTCACAACATATCGCGAGTTGATGGAACGGTGGATCCTTCGTAAGGAGGACCCGGTGGACTACACCTACCGGAACCGGTGGACACGTGGGCCGCCCCGGACCCGCCCGTGCGGCGGGACAGGTTAGGGTCCCCATCATGTACGAAGAACTTCTGGACGCGGTGGCCGTCAACGACGCCGAGCGGGTGGAGCGCCTGCTCCAGGGTGGGACGAGCGCGGATCCGGACGGCGCGGCGGAGACGACGGCGCTGTACGCGGCCTCGGCCGGCGGCCGGGTGGCGATCGTGCGCGCGCTGCTGGCCCACGGAGCCGACCCGAACCGGATCAGCGGCGGTGAGGAGGAGGGCCTGCCCCTGTGCGCGGCCGCGGCCTGGGACCACGTCGAGGCCCTGGAGGCGCTGCTGGGCGCCGGAGCCGCTTTGGCCGGGCGGGAGGGCCGGGGATGGACCGCGCTACTCTGGGCCGCCTCCAACGGGCAGGACGACGCGCTCCAGACGCTGCTGAAGGCCGGGGCCGACCCCGAGGACGCCAACGACGACGGCGAGACCGCGCTCACCCTGGCCGTCCGGCGCGGGGCGCTGGGCGCCGTACGCGCACTGCTCGGTCACGGGGCCTCCCCCTCCCGGCCGGACGGGGAGGGCGACACGCCACTGGCCATCGCCTACGACTGGCTGGGCACGCAGCTGGAGAGCGCGCTGCTGGAGCAGGTCACCGAGCAGGCTCCCGACGGGTCCCAGTTCGTGGTGGGCCGGACCCGCGCCAAGGACGGCACCGACCTGGTGACCGTCGCCGCCGTGGGGCCCGACGGGGAGCGCGTGATCGAGTTGCGGTGCCAGCGCGGTCACGCGGCCGTCGCGACCCTGCTGGAGGACGCGACCGCGGAACGGCTGCCCTTCGACGAGCTGGTGGAACGGGCGCTGCCGTACCGGGACGTCGACGAGGAGGCGGAGACCTGGTGGACGGTGGCGGGCTCGCTGAGCCGGCGGGGGGACGAGGAGACCTTCGAGGCCGCGGCGCGGCTGTGCGCCGCGGAGGATCCGCGCAAGCGGGAGTTCGCCGTGGACGTGCTCGCGCAGTTCGGCTTCACCGAGGACGGCAAACCGTTCCTCGAACGGACGCTGCCGATCCTGCGGCGGATGGCGGCCACCGAGGGCGACGAGCGGGTGCTGCGCTCAGTGCTCGGCGCGCTCGGCCACCACGCCGACCCCCGGGCCCTGCCAGAGGTGCTGGAGATCATCACCGCCGGCGGCTGGACCCGCACCCAGGCCGACCCCGCCGCGCTGGCCGCCGTCCTGCCACCCGGCCACGCCGACGGGCTCGCGCTGCTCGTCTCGATGTCGGAGGACTCCGACGAGGAGGTGCGCGATTGGGCGACCATGGGCCTGGCGTGCCTGACGGAGGACACCGAGCAGATCCGGGACGCGCTGGCCGCACGGCTCGACGACGAGGACCTGACCACGGTGGCCGAGGCCACCCGGGGCCTGGCCGTCCGGAGCGACCCGCGGGCGCGACGAGGTGTGTCCCGGGTGCTCGCCGAGAGCGACGAGGACGACGACTACATCCGCGACCTGGTCAAGGATCTCTGACCGCGGATGGAGCCGGAACCCCGTCGCGCCTCCCGGGGCGGGCGTGGTTTACCCGTTGTGCTCGCGCGAGCAGAGGAGGCCGGGTTCTGTGGAATGCGACAGTCCTCGAAAACGAGACATTTTTGTCAGAACCCGGCGAAGGTTTGGCCGGGTTCCCGGAGGCCGCGCGTGACCGATGACGTCTTCAACCAGGCTCCCCCGTTCACCGGCCACGATCTGTCGTCCTCGGACGCCGCGCTCCTGAGCGGGGTGGTCCGGGAGAACGCGGGCTGGGCCACCGGGGAGCTGCGCCGGCTCGGCGCGCTCGCCGGCTCCGAGCGGGCCGGGGAGTGGGGGCGACTGGCCAACGAGCACCCGCCGATCCTGCGCACCCACGACCGGTACGGCCGGCGGATCGACGAGGTCGAGTTCCATCAGGCCTGGCACGAGCTGATGACCGTCGCGGTCGAGAACGGTCTGCACGCCGCCCCCTGGGCAGGCGACCGGCCGGGCGCGCACGTGGCCCGCGCGGCCAAGTTCTACCTCTGGACCCAGGTTGAGGCCGGGCACGGCTGCCCGATCTCCATGACCTACGCCGCGGTCGCCGCGCTGCGTCAGGACCCCGCGCTCGCCGCCGAGTGGGAGCCGCTGCTGGCCTCCCGCGACTACGACTTCGGGCTGCGTCCGCCGCTGGAAAAGCGCGGGGTGCTGGCCGGGATGGCCATGACCGAGAGGCAGGGCGGCTCGGACGTCCGTGCCGGCACCACCCGCGCCGAGCGCCTGGGCGACGGTTCTTACGCCCTGACCGGGCACAAGTGGTTCAACTCCGCGCCGATGTGCGATGTGTTCCTGGTCCTCGCCCAGGCCCCCGGCGGCCTGTCGTGCTTCCTGCTGCCCCGGGTCCTGCCCGACGGCACCCGCAACGCCGTCCACCTGATGCGGCTGAAGGACAAGCTGGGCAACAGGTCCAACGCCAGCGCGGAGGTGGAGTATCACGGCGCGACCGCCCGGCTGGTCGGCGAGGAGGGCCGGGGTGTGCGGACGATCATGGAGATGGTCAACATGACCCGGCTGGACTGCGTGATCGGCTCGGCGGCCGGCATGCGGTACGGCGTGACACGGGCCGTCCACCACGCCACGCACCGCGCGGCGTTCGGCAGAAGGCTGATCGACCAGCCGCTGATGCGCAACGTCCTGGCGGACCTGGCCCTGGAGTCGGAGGCCGCGACCACGCTGATGACCCGGCTCGCCGGGGCCGCCGACCGGGCCGTCGCCGGGGATCCCGCCGAGAGCGCGCTGCGCCGTACCGCACTGGCCGCCGGCAAGTACTGGGTGTGCAAGCGCGCGCCCGCCCACGCGGCCGAGGCGCTGGAGTGCCTGGGCGGCAACGGTTACGTCGAGGAGTCACAGCTGCCCCGGCTGTTCCGCGAATCCCCGCTCAACGGTATCTGGGAGGGTTCGGGGAACGTGGCGGCGCTGGACGTGCTCCGCGCCCTGGGCCGCGAGCCCGAGGCGCTGGAGGCGTTCTTCGCCGAGGTCTCGCTGGCCGCCGGGGCCGACCGGCGGCTGGACGAGGCCGCCGGACGGCTGCGCGGGTCTCTGGGCGACCTGACCGGCGTCGAGGCCCGCGCCCGCCGCGTCGCCGAGGAGATGGCCCTGGTCCTGCAGGGCTCCCTGCTGGTACGGCTGGCTCCCCCGGCCGTCGCCGACGCCTTCTGCGCCTCCCGGCTGTCGGCCGGGGCGGGTCGCGCCTTCGGCACCCTCCCCGCGGGCCTGGATCTCAAGGCCGTCATCGACCGGGCCGTCGTCGGCTCTCCCGTCGACTCTCCTTGAGCGCGGGGCCCCGGGCTCCCGCCCCGGGGAGAAGGGCACCCGATCATCCCCGGCGTCCCCGGTGAGAACCCATCGGCCGCCGCCCGGCCGTCAGGCCGAAGATCCGTTATCTGACCCATCCCTGGCGCCTCTGATGGTAGGCCGCCACGGCTGAGGCGGCCTGGGCGTCGTCGGCCAGCAGCCGGGCGAGCCGGTCCAGCCGGTGGCTGGCGCAGAGGGCGTAGCTCTCGGCCCACCACTCGGAGGAACAGTCCCGGTATCGGTCCAGGACGAGGAGCGGGCGGCAGGAGCTCATGATCCGCCGCCATTCGGGGGTCTCGTCCATCTCGTCCAGGTCACACAGCACGTGCCCGATCATGTGATGGACCAGTGCCCCCGACGAGTGCGCCCCGCCCGCGATGACGACCGTGCGGCCCACGTAGATTCCCGCGGAGTGCGCCGCCACCCGGGCGTCACAGGAGTCGTCCGGTTCGGGCGGCTCGGGAAGCACGTCCGCGCCGAGCCAGATCCCGTCGAGGTCCTCGGCCAGCCGGGTCGCCAAATGGGCCGGGAGAACGGCCAGTTCGTCCACCGCGATCACCAGATCGCGGCGCGGCGTCCCGGACCAGTGCCTGTGGATCACCCGCTCCAGCACGCCGCAGTCGCGGGTGCCGTCCCGCGGCAGCGGGTCACGGTGTCCTGTACGGCTCGAAGGGGGGGTCCTCATGCGGAGCGCTCCGTTCTGCCGAAGAAATGTTCTCCGGTGGTAAACGTCCACCGGAGTGGCGTTCATTACAGGTGGAGACATGGATATTCATTGATTTCAGCGAGGCAAAGAAGCGATCTTTCAGCGGCGGGTGTCCATTGGCTGGTCTACTCTCGGCCCTCGAAAGGCGATCGATATCGCAGTCGCGATCGATTCCCCCAAAAAGGATTAATCATGAGAATCAACCTGAATGGACCGGGGGCGGCCTGTGTCCTCCTCCTGTCGGGCACCCTTGTCGCCCCACCGCCGGCCTCCACCGCCGACCCGCCCTCCCGGTGCGCGGCCGAGGTCGCGCGGGCGGTCGAGGAACAGCTCGCGAAGGCGCCACAGGCACGGTTTATCCCACCGGACACGCTCTCCTACGGCGACGGCTCCGAGGTGATAACGTTCCGGCCGCCGTCCTGCGGGCCGGCCCGCCGAAGCGCGGAGCGCGACTGCGACGGGGACGGCGTCCTCGACAACGCGGTGTGCCTCTACGACCGCCGGGCCTTCGAAGGGTCCCGGCAGGCCATCAAGGCGACGGGGGCGAGGAGACTGAACTGGACGGGCGTCATCATGTCCATCAGGAACGACCGTCCTTTTGTTTTCCTCGTCAAGAAAAGCCGCGGTGACGACGGAGCCTGTTTCCCCTCCGGAGAGGGCTACGGCAATGTGAGCGACATCAGCGAACAGCGCTGGGTGAATGCCCATCCCAGCCTGCGCAGATGTCCTTGACCCCCGGACGCCTCGAACGGCCGTGACTCCGGCGGGACGCCGGCCGCGGCGTCCCGTCCAATCGGCCGGGGGCGGACCGTGAACGGGTCGCGGATCGACGGGGGCGCAACGGCGGCGCAACGGCCACGGATCGACGGTGACCCGGCGGCGGCCCCGCTACAGCCCGGGGCCCCGCCGGTCACGAGGTCCTCCCGGCCCCGTTCACCCATCTGCCGGCGAGATACGTCCGATACTCCTCGACGGCGGGACGGGCTCCCCCCGGGCCGCCCGTCCCCCCGACCCTGATCAGCTCGGTCGCCAGAAGCCCCCCGGTCGCCGGGCTGACGACGAACACCCCCAGCAGCGGGCCGTCCTCGAATCCGAACGCCTCCCCGGGTCTCCCGCTCCGGTCCCTGACCCGCCCGAACAGCCTCAGGTCGTCCTGGGCCGCGAAGACCCTCCACAGAGCCGCCGACAGCGCCGGCTCCACCACGTCGTGGGAGTGCAGGTTCTCCACCGCCCTGACCAGGCGGCGCGTCACCGTCATGGTGGTCTGCGGCTCACTGCCGAGAAGCTGCCCGCGCAGCTCCGGGGCCGAACGCGACAGCTCGGCCGCCCGTGGCCGCAGATCCGCGGCCAGGCCGGTGTCCCGATCCGCGACCAGGCCGACGCCCCGGTCCGCCGGAGGCCGGGCCCGCCCGGCCTCCGGCGGAATCTCCGCCTCGCCGCCCCCGAACGGCCTGCCGGCCGTCCTCACCCTGAGGTAGGTCCCCCGCCCGCTCACCGGCGTCCATCGCCGGACCACCCACGGCACGACCTCCGAGGTGGTGCCGGCCGGTGCGACGGTGGTGGCGGGCAGCCACTCCTCGGTCGTGACGTAGCCCCACGGGCGCGTCACGGGGCGCGGCCGGTCCGCCGCGATCGCCGCCAGCTCCAGCAACCTGGCCGACGCCCTGGGGAAGACGGCCATCGGGCGCGGCGAGGGGGCAGGCAGGGGCTCGGTGTTCGAGATGCGCGTGATCCTCGCCAGATCCTCCGTGATCCGCGGGCCGACGCGCCCGGCGACGGGGGACGGTACGGCTCCGGCGGAGGGCGGGGTGCGCGGGGCGCCGGGCGGGAGACACAGGGAGATCACCGTCGCCGCCGCGGCGCCCAGGGCAGCGACCGCCAGGGCCGGCCCCCTCCTGCGGGTCCGCCGGGAGGCGATGTCGCGCAGGATCCTCCGGAGGATCTCCTCCTCGTCCCCCCGGCCCATCCTCTGCCGCACCTCGTGCGGGAGGACCGGATTGTGCCTGACCATGAGCTCACGGACCTCGTCGCGGCCCTCGGCGGTCACCTGCCTCCCTCCCCGCACCACAGGCGCATGCCGCGCAGCAGCTCCGCCAGCCGCAGCCGGGCCCGGCAGAGCCGCACCCGGACCGCGTTGGGGGTCAGGCCGAGGACCCTGCCGACCTCCTCGATCGCGAGGTCCTCCCAGTAGTGCAGGCGGAGAATCTCCACGTCCTTGGGGCGCAGGCGCGCCATGGCCGTCTCCATCGCGGTCCTGACCTCTTCCTCGTCGTGTGCTCCGTCGCCGGGCTGGTCGGACGGGAGCTGTCTCAGCAGCCCGACCAGCCGCTGTCTGCGCCCCTCTCCACGCGTGGCGTTCCGCACGTGCCCCCAGGCCACGCGGTACAGCCAGGCGACGACGGCCCGTTCGTCGTCCTTCGGGATCCGGTGCCTCTTGTGCCAGGCGGTCTGGAAGGTGCAGGAGGCGATGTCGTCGGCCCCCGTGAGGCCGACCCGGCGGGCCGCGTACGCCCATACGGGCTCATAGAAGGTGCGGAACATCCAGTCGAACCACTTATCCTCTTCCTCCTTCGACATGGCCGCCCCTTCTCCACCCGCCGTCATGGTTCTTATGTCCAGCACCAAGGGATCGATTACAGATGTCACCCGAACGGTCACGGAAAGTTGTGGCGGGTCACGGCGGGGGCGGTGCCGCGCGGCCCGGGTGGCGGCCGGAAAAGGCCGACGGCAACGGACGCTCCGGGGACGAGCTCCGTGATCTCGGCGAGTAGGGTCGGTCGTGGTTAACGCTTCGTGATCGAAAGGACATCGGCATGGCGACGACACGCACCGCGACGACTCAGTGGAAGGGCGCGCTCCTCGACGGATCGGGCACCGTCTCGCTGGACTCCTCCGGGGTGGGCACATTCGACGTCTCCTGGCCCTCACGGGCGGAGAAGGCCAACGGCAAGACCTCGCCGGAGGAGCTCATCGCGGCCGCGCACTCCTCCTGCTTCTCGATGGCCCTCTCCCACGGGCTGGCGCAGGCGGGCACCCCGCCGCAGTCCCTGGAGACCCAGGCCGACGTGACCTTCCAGCCCGGTGAGGGCATCACCGGGATCGTCATCTCGGTCCGCGGCCAGGTCGAGGGGCTGTCGGCGGAGGAGTTCCAGCAGGCGGCCGAGACGGCCAAGGCCAACTGCCCGGTCAGCAAGGCCCTCGCGGGGACCACGATCAGCCTCAACGCCGAGCTGCTGAGCTGATCACCCCCGTCCGTGACCGCGCCCTGCCCTCCAGTGGCGCGGTCACGCGCGGGGAAGAGGGCGCCGAGCGCCCTCCGCCATCCCGGTTCACCCCGCCCCGCGACCGGTGAGCGCGCACGTCAGAGCCTCACCGCCGAGGTTCCACCACTACCCGGGGACACATACACTCAAAAGCCCCCGCCCCACCGGGCAGACCATCCGAAGGCCAAGGCGCCCGACCTCGTCGTGCCCACCCCCGCGGCCGTCCGGCGAAGGCCCGTCCCGGCCGCTCGCCGGCGATCAACGGAGCGGACGGCCCGAGAGGAGGACGTGACACCCCGTGGGCTCCCCCGCTCCCGCAGGACGGACCCGAGCCCGTCCGACCATTCGTGTTCCCCCGCCGGCAGGGCGACAAGAACGACGACACCCTGCACACGAGGGCTCAACTGAGGGAGAATAGGGCCACATGCGCGAGATCTGGCCGGGAGAGGCGTATCCACTCGGCGGCACCTGGGACGGCGCGGGCACCGGATTCTCGCTGTTCTCCGAGGTGGCGGAGCGGGTCGAGCTGTGCCTTTTCGGGGACGACGGCCGCGAGGAGCGCGTTGACCTGCCCGAGGTGGACGGGTTCGTGTGGCACGGCTACCTCCCGGGGATCACGCCGGGACAGCGGTACGGCTACCGCGTGCACGGCCCCCACGACCCCTCGCGGGGCCACCGGTGCAACCCCGCCAAGCTGCTGCTCGACCCTTACGCCAAGGCCGTCGAGGGCGGTCTGACGTGGGACGAGTCGCTGTTCTCCTACTCCTTCGCCGACCCGGCCACGCGCAACGACGACGACAGCGCCCCCTTCATGCCGAAGAACGTGGTGGTCAACCCCTTCTTCGACTGGGGCAACGACCGGCCGCCCCGCACGCCGTACCACCAGACCGTGATCTACGAGGCGCACGTGCGCGGGCTCACCATGCGCCATCCGGCGGTGCCCAAGGAGCAGCGCGGCACCTACGCCGGGCTGAGCCATCCGGCGGTCATCGACCACCTGCTGAGCCTGGGCGTCACCGCGGTCGAGCTGATGCCGGTGCACCAGTTCGTGCCCGAGCACGCGATGGTCACCCGGGGGCTGACGAACTACTGGGGCTACAACACGGTCGCCTACCTGGCCCCGCACGCCGCCTACTCCGCCTCCGGACAGCGGGGCGAGCAGGTGCTGGAGTTCAAGGCGATGGTGCGGGAGCTGCACGACGCCGGGATCGAGGTCATCCTCGACGTGGTCTACAACCACACGGCCGAGGGCGACCACATGGGGCCCACACTGAGCTTCCGCGGCATCGACAACGCCGCCTACTACCGGCTGCACGACGGCGACCGGCGCCACTACCTCGACTACACCGGCTGCGGAAACTCCCTCAACGTCCGCTCACCGCACGCGTTGCAGCTCATCATGGACTCGCTCCGCTACTGGGTGCTGGAGATGCACGTCGACGGGTTCAGGTTCGACCTGGCCGCCGCCCTCGCCCGGGAGCTGCACGACGTCGACCGGCTGAGCGCGTTCTTCGACCTGATCCAGCAGGATCCGGTCATCTCCCAGGTGAAGCTGATCGCCGAGCCGTGGGACGTGGGGCCCGGCGGCTACCAGGTGGGCAACTTCCCGCCGCTGTGGACGGAGTGGAACGGCAAGTACCGCGACAGCGTGCGGGACTTCTGGCGCGGGAACGGGTCCGCGCTGCCGGAGTTCGCCTCCCGGCTGACCGGCTCCGCCGACCTCTACGCCACCTCCGGGCGCCGCCCCGTGGCCTCCATCAACTTCGTCACCTGCCACGACGGGTTCACGCTCACCGACCTGGTCTCCCACAACCGCAAGCACAACGAGGCCAACGAGGAGAACAACCGCGACGGCACCGACGACAACCGGTCGTGGAACTGCGGCGCCGAGGGCCCGTCGGAGGATCCGGAGATCCTGCGCCTGCGCCGCCGCCAGCGCCGCAACCTCCTGACCACCCTGTTCGTCTCGCAGGGCGTGCCGATGCTGTCGGCGGGCGACGAACTCGGCCGGACCCAGGGCGGCAACAACAACGCTTACTGCCAGGACAACGAGGTCTCCTGGGTCGACTGGTCGCTGGTCGACGAGGAGAGAGGGCTGCTGGACTTCGTCAGGAGCCTGTCCGAGCTGCGGCGCGGGCATCCCGTTCTCCAGCGGCGCAGGTTCTTCCACGGCCGCAAGGCGGACGACGGCACCCGGGACATCGTCTGGCTCACCCCCTCCGGCGAGGAGATGTCGGCCGCCGACTGGCACACCGGCTACGCCAAGTCGCTGACCGTCTTCCTGAACGGCGACGCCATCACCGAGCCGGGCGCGCGGGGCGAGCGGATCGTGGACGACTCCTTCCTCCTGCTGATCAACGGTCATCACGAGGACATGACCTTCACCCTGCCCGACGCGAGGTACGGGACAGAGTGGCGGGTCGTGATGGACACCGCCGACGAGGGGCCCGGAAACCCGCTCGCCGACCGGTCCCTGCGGCCGGAGACCGGGACCGCGGTGACCTCGCGCTCCATCCGGATCCTGCGCTGCCGCCGCCCCTAGAACCCGCTCGCGACCGCCGCGCTGAGCAGCACCAGGACGAACGTGGTCACCCCCACCACACCGTGCAGCAGGACGGCCAGGACGGGGAAGCGCTGCTCGGCGCCGCGCGCGTGCCGGCCCCCGCCCAGCCAGCGGGTGAACATGGCGAAGCCCAGCAGTGCGGACGCCGCGAGCACGCCGAAGGACAGCCAGGCGTAGGTCCGGTCGTTGGTGAGCACGTAGGTCACCCAGCACCCCAGTGCGGAGACCGCCAGGGCCGGGTGGGCGAAGACCAGCGCGGCGGGAAATCGGGTGACCTTCGTCGCCTGTTGACGCAGTCCCCCACCGGAGAGCCAGAGATAAAGCAGGTAGACCCCGAGCATCGCAGTGATCAACCATGTCACGATCGCGACCAGCCCCACACAACCTCCCCGATGTTCTGGAGGAATCATGTAACGACATCTCCCCGATGTCACTAGGAGCGTCTAATCCGTTATCGTCCGTGTTGGGAACGTTCCATACGACCCCCGCGCCGGGCCCTCCGTACCGCCCCCCGCACCGGGCCCCCGCGCGGGGCAGGAGTCTCCGCTGTGCCAGGGTGGGGGAATGCGCCTCATCCATCCCGCGGTCTCGGACGACGTCGATCTCGCGCGGGCCTACGCCTATCCGGACGGCCGGTGTGTCCGGCTCAACATGGTGGCCAGCGCCGACGGCGGGACCTGGCTGGAGGGGCTGTCCGGCGGACTGTCGGGCGGCGGTGACCGGCGGATCTTCGGGGTGCTGCGCGGCCAGGCCGACGTCATCCTGGCGGGGGCGTCGACGGTCAGAGCCGAGGGGTACGGCCCGGCCCGGCCGAGGGAGTCGTGGCGTGAGCTGCGGCGGGGACGCGCGGCGGCCCCGCCGGTGGCCGTGGTCACCCGGCGGCTCGATTTGGATCTGACTGGCCGGCTGTTCGCCGAGGCCGAGCCGTACGCGCGGACCATCGTCGTCACCTGCGCCGCGGCGCCCCGCGAGCGGCGTGAGGAGGCCGCCGGGCACGGCGAGGTGATCGTGGCCGGGGACGACCGGGTGGACCTGGCGGAGGCGGTCGGGCAGCTGGCCGCGCGTGGCCTGGAGCGGGTGCTGTGCGAGGGCGGGCCGAAGATCAACGCGCAGCTCGCCGCGGCGGACCTGGTCGACGAGTTGTGCCTGACGGTGAGCCCCATGCTGATCGGCGGCGACGCGGCCCGGGTCCTGAACGGCCCGGTATCGGTCACCCGCCTCCGGCTGGCCCACGTGCTGGAGGAGGACGGTTTTCTTTTCACCAGATATGTCCGGACGCCCGGCTGAACGGGCGGGCATCGGGACCGCCCGTGCCGGCGCCCGCCCGCGCCCTCGGAGACGTGGAGGCCCGCAGGCCCGGGACGGCGCCGCGCCCGGCGACATCCGAACCGATCAAAACGGCGTTCGCATAGACACGAAGGCCAAGAAGCGTTATATCTCGAACATGGCACGATCATCATCGGGCGACGAACTTCGAGCCGCCGTCGGAGCCCGCCGCGAGCTCGGCCCCGAGTATGAGGACTCCCTCGTCGAGGGTTTCCTGGAGAAGGTGGACCTGGAGATCGACCGGCGGGTGGACGACCGGGTCGCCGCCCGCGCCAAGAAGGAGAGCCCCGCGATCCGCCCCTCGCTGGACGCCGGCCAGCGGCTGGCCCTGGCCATCATCTCCCTGGCGCTGGGCGTGCCGGGAACGGTGGGACTGGCCTTCGCCGATCTGGGCGACTCCCTGGGCTTCGTCCTGGTGCTCATGTGGGTGGGGATCATCGGGGTGAACGCCTCCTTCACCCTCGGCCGGCGGCACCGCTCCGGCTGACTCCCGGGCACGGACGCCCCCGGTCAGCCGTCCGCCTCGTCACGCGCCCTGCTGGGCTGGACGCGCTTCGGCTCACCGGGCATCTTCGGATAGGTCGGCGGATAGGGCATGTCCTCGCCTCCGTCACGCTCGAACCACTCCAGCAGAGGCTCGATGGAGAACGCCCGCCCGTCGATCGCGGCGTGCACGTCGCCAAGTTCGGCGAACCGGGCGGGGACCGTACGGATGTCGAAGTCGCGGGGGTGAGCGTCCACCAGCTCGTCCCAGGTGAGCGGGGCCGAGACCGGGGCGCAGGGCCTGGCCCGCACCGAGTAGGCGGCGGCCAGGGTCCGGTCACGGGCGTTCTGGTTGTAGTCGAGGAGGACCCGCTCCCCCCGCTCCTCCTTCCACCACGCGGTGGTGGCCAGTCGTGGCAGGCGTCGTTCCACCTCCCGGGCGAAGGCGATCGCGCCGCGACGCACCTGGACGAAGTCCCAGCGCGGTTCGATCCGCACGCCGACATGAACGCCCCGGCCACCGGAGGTCTTGGGAAAACCCGTCATGCCGAGTTCCCCGAGGACCTCGCGGACGGCGAAGGCCACCTCGCGGGCCTGCTCGAATCCGGTGCCCGGCTGCGGGTCGATGTCGATGCGCAGCTCGTCGGGGTGGTCGACGTCACAGGAGCGGACCGGCCAGGGATGGAAGTCGATGGTCCCCAGGTTCACGCAGTAGGCGACGGCCGCGACCTCGGTCACGCGGAGCGTCTCGGCGGCGCGCCCGCTGGGGAAGCGGACCTCGGCCGTCTTCATCCACTCCGGGCGCCCGGGAGGCACGCGCTTCTGGTAGATCTCCTCCCCCTCGATCCCGCCGGGATAGCGCCGGAGATAGGTGGGGCGGTCGTACAGGGCGCGCAGGACCCCCTCCCCCACGCTCAGGTAGTACTCCATCAGCTCACGCTTCGTCACCCCGATCCGGGGGAAGTAGATCTTGTCGGGATTGGTGAGCCTGACCGTCCTGCCTCCGACGAGAAGCTCCGTGTGCGGCGACGCCATACGTCCGACCGTACTCTCCGTGACCGCTCACACCCGGTTCCGCCCCGGCCTCGTCCCGGCACCGTACGGGCGGGGTGGGCGGGACGGGTGGGTCCGCCCCGGAGCCGCTGCGGCGGCGGGACCGCGCACTCAACGGGACGGACCGTATGACCACCCGTCTCGCTCTCCGGTCCCGGGCGCTGGCGCGCCACCCGGCCGGCGGCATTTCCAGCCGTCCAGTTGATCCTTGGACGACCTGACGGATGATCTCACCCCTCAACAGGAAGGCGAAATACCCCCCACATCTATAAAGACGCCAAATCGGGCATCAATGGATGCTTCACCCTCAAGATTTTTCCAAGCCCCGGGGGTCCGCCCCCTCGGTGCCCTGGGAGAACGCCTCCCGGCGATTCCGGACGGCGGTGTCCCCTCCCCTTCCACCGTCGACACCACGGGGAGCGCATAGGCTTGGGACATGGACAAGGTGGTCAAGAGCGACGCCGAATGGCGCGTCCAGCTGTCTCCCGAGGAGTTCCGCGTCCTCCGTCAGGCGGGCACGGAGCGCCCTTTCACCGGCGAATACGTCGGCACCAAGACCGAGGGCGTCTACAGCTGCCGGGCCTGCGGAACGGAGCTGTTCCGTTCGGACGCCAAGTTCGACGGTCACTGCGGCTGGCCGAGCTTCTACGAGCCGTCGAAGTCCGACGCGGTCACCCTGATCGAGGATCGCTCGCTGGGCATGGCCCGCGTCGAGGTCCGCTGCGCCACCTGCGACTCCCATCTCGGCCACGTCTTCCACGGCGAGGGCTACCCGACCCCCACGGACGACCGCTACTGCATCAACTCGGTGTCCCTGCGGCTGGAGCCCGCCGAATAGGCCCCGGACGGGCCCCGCGTTCCACCGGGGGCGCTTCCCGCGCCCCGGACACCGCAATCGACCTCGCGGGAAGGTGAGGAGGACCGTTCGCCGGGTAAGGCGACATCACTCGTGGTATGCGAGCACCTCCGAAACGTGTTCTTGCTCAAGGAGCGGCCGTGCATCTCCGGCACAGGTGGGAGATCGTGGAAACCATCGGCAGAGTGATCACCCAGCGCTGCAGGATCTGCGGCAAGACCAGGATCCGGGTGATCTGACCGGACGGGAACGTTCCCGAGCCCTCCGGCCCCGGACCGGGTGACTATTTTCCGGGCTTGGGATGGGTGACACGGCAGTCGGAGTCACCGGGGCCAAGGATGTTGGCGAGGATGGGGTTGCCGTTCTCACCGAACCTCGCCTGGACGAAGACCACCGGCCTGGGCTCGCCGAGCTCTCCGACGAGATAGTCCCGGCCCGTCTCGCAGAGCTTGAGGGCCTGCTTCGAGTTGCTCGCCGACTCCGGAAGGTTCGTATATATCCGCAGATAACCACCCACTATCCGGATGTCCTTGAGACGCTTGGTCGCCTTGTGACCCACGAAGTAGGCGAGGGCCTTCCGGTCGGTGTGCTTGGACAGCCCCGCCGCGCGGGTCTCGTCCGCCCGCCGTACCTCCCCGTCCGGTGATGTCCCGTCCGGTGTCACGGCCGCCGCCTGGTCTTCCCCTCCGGTCTCCGGCACGATCACGTCGGCCGACGTGGCCTGCCACTGCGTCTGCGGCCTCGCCGGCAGCAGCGCCCCGCCCAGGGCCAGCAGTGCGGTCGCCAGCGCGGCCGTTCCGACCGAGATCTCCAGGATCCGCGTCCGGCCCCTCCCGCGGCGCCCGCCCGTCCTCTCCCCGGACCGTGCCGGCTCCTCGCCCCTTTTCAATCCTCGGCCTCACGTAGACGGGTGACTTTCCCCGAGTATTACAAACGCCGGGGGTCGTGGCTAACCCTTCGCCGGGGCGTTCCCGGCGTCACCTCCCAGCGGTCGCTCTCCCGAAACTCCCTGAAACACCCGGAACTCCCCGGAAACGGCCGCCCTTGCGCCACCGGGCGCGCGCACCCGCGACCGCGGGCCACACGGTGAGGCGGCTACGGCAGCGAGGCGATCAGCTCGCTGACCGGCTTGCGGATGCCGGTGTAGAAGGGGATCTCCTCCCGGGTGTGCCGCCGCGCCTCGGCCGCGCGCAGAACGCGCATCAGGTCGACGATGCGGTGCAGTTCGTCGGCCTCGAAGGCGAGCATCCACTCGTAGTCGTTCAGGGCGAAGCAGGCGACGGTGTTGGCCCGCACGTCGGGATACTCCCGGGCCATCTTGCCGTGCTCGGCCAGCATCCGGCGGCGGTCGGCGTCATCCAGGAGATACCACTCAAGGGAACGGACGAACGGGTAGACGCTGACGTACCTGCGCGGCTCCTCCTCCGCCAGGAAGGCCGGGATGTGCGACTTGTTGAACTCGGCCGGGCGGTGCAGCGCCATGGCCGACCAGACCGGCTCGGTCAGCCGCCCGAGGTCGGTGCGGCGGAACCGGGAGTAGGTCTCCTGCAGATCCTCGGCGGTGGGAGCGTGCCACCAGAACATGAAGTCGGCGTCGCCCCGGAATCCGGCCACGTCGTACAGGCCGCGGGTGACCACGTCCTTCTCCGCCACCTGGGCCAGGAGGTCCTCGACCTCGTCGGCCATGCCCTCCCGGCTGGCCGGGCAGCGCTCACGCAGCCTGAAGACCGACCACATCGTGTAGCGGATCACCTGGTTGAGGTCACGCGCCTTCGGCCGTGGATTCTCGTCCGTCGTCCTCACCCCTTTGTGAGTTCTGTCAGCGACTCGTCTTTCGGCTGCCATTCTCCCGCGGGATTCAGGTGGTCCAGAATCCGGGCCGCCGCGGTGCGCGCGGTGGAGACGCAGGCGGGGATGCCGAGGCCGTCGTAGGCGGCACCGCACAGGGCCAGGCCGGGCAGACCGGCGACGGCGCCGCGGATGCGGGCGATCCGGTCGAGATGCCCCACGTCATACTGCGGCAGGGAGCCGCCCCAGCGGGTCACGCGGGAGTCACGCGGCACCCCGCGCACGCCCGTGACCTCGGCCGTCTCGGCCGTCGCCAGCGCGACCAGCTCGGCGTCGTCACGCTGGAGCAGCGCCTCCTCGCCGAGGCGGCCGATGGAGCAGCGCAACAGGATCAGGCCGGGGTCCGCCTCGGCCAGGTGCGGCCACTTGACCGAGCTGAAGGTGGCCGCCTTGATCGGGCGCCCGTCGACGGGCGGGACCAGGTAGCCGCTGCCGGTCGGCGGCTCGGGGAACGCCTCCCGGGGGTAGGCGAGCGTGACGACGGCCATGCCGGCGTATTCGATCCCGGCCAGTTCCGCGGCCGCCCGGGGCGCCTCCGCGGCCAGCAGGCGGCTCGCCGAGGGGGCGGGAACGGCGACGATCACCGCGTCGGCCTCGATGACCTCGGGCTCGGGCACCGGTCCGGCCACCAGCCGCCAGCCGGTCTCCGTCCGGCTCATCTCCCGGACCATGACCCCGGTTCTGACCTCAGCCCCGGAGGCCGCGGCCACGGCTGCCGGCAGGGTGCCCATGCCCTGCCGGAGCGTGGTGAAGACGGGTCCGGCGTCCTTGGGCGTCTCGGCGACGATCTCCCGCGCCGCGGTCAGCAGCGACCGCTCCGAACGGGCCGCGACCGCGATCCGGGGCATCGTCGCCTCCAGCGACAGCCGGTCGGCCCGGCCGGCGTAGACGCCGCCGAGCATCGGCTCGATCAGCCGCTCGACCACCTCGCCGCCCATCCGGGCGCGGATGTACGCGGCCACCGACACGTCGGTGGTGACAAGTGTGGGCGGCAGGATCCGGTCCAGCGGCACCCGGGCGAGGCCGCCGGGGCTGAGGATGCCCGATCCGGCGAGCGCGGTCAGGTCGGACGGGACACCCATGACCTGCCCCGAGGGCAGGGGCCGGAGCACGCCCCGGCTCAGGACGGCCGCCCGGGTGGTGCCGGGGTGCCGCAGCTCGTCGCCCAGGCCGACCAGCCGGGCCAGTTCCGCGCCCTCGGGCCGCCGTGCGAGCATGGCCTCGGCCCCGGCGTCCACCGAGACCCCCGCGACCTCGGCGGCGTGCAGCTTGCCGCCGATCCGCCGGGCGCCGTCGAGCACGGTCACCCGGACGCCTTCGCCGCCCCGCCGCAGGTACCACGCGGCGGCCAGCCCCGCGATCCCGCCGCCGACGACCACCACGTGGCACCGGTTGCCTTCCATGTCCCCGACCGTACCGCCCTCCGTGCGCGCCCACGTTCCCGGCCGCCCACCCCGATGAGCGGGCGGTAAGGAGAACGTGACTCCATCGTGACTCCCAACCCCAAACCTCACCGGCGTGGCGCACGTCATGAAGAGCATGAACAGACTCCGGTACGGCTTACGCCTGGCGGCCCCCCTCGCGGGCACCGCGTTGTTCCTGTCGGCCTGCGGAGGCATGACCCCGCAGTCCGTCTCCGACTCCGGCGGAGCCCCGGCCGTCGCCGCGGACTCCGCGGAGGGGACGGCGTACCAGATGGGCGGCACGGCCGAATCCGTGGCGCGCGCCCCGGACTCCACGACCGCGCAGGCGGCCGGGCAGACGAAACTGGTCCCGCAGGATCGGGCGATCGTCTACCGGGCCGACATGACGGTCCGGGCCAAGGACGTCGCCGTGGCGGCCGACAGGGCCCGGGGGGTGGTCACCACGGCGGGCGGCTACCTGGCCACCGAGAAGTCCCAGGCCAACTCCGGCGGCAAGGGGTCGGCGAGCCTGGTCTTCAAGATCCCGCCCGCGGCCTATCCCGGCGTGCTGGACCGCCTGGGCAAGGAGCTGGGCACCCGCGAGTCACTCCAGCAGGACACCGAGGACGTCACCGAGCAGGTGGCCGACGTGGAGAGCCGGCTGAAGTCGGCCAAGGCCTCTCTCGACTCGCTGCGCACGCTGATGGGAAAGGCCAAGACGATCGGCGAGGTGCTGAAGGTCGAGCGGGAGGTCTCCGAGCGGGAGTCCGAGCTTGAGTCGCTCCAGGCCCGGCAGAAGACGCTCACCTCACAGACGAGCATGGCGACGCTGACCCTGAACCTGATCGGCCCGGCGGTCGTGGTCCGCAAGGCCAAGAAGGAGCCGTCGGGGTTCCTCGGCGGGCTGCGGATGGGCTGGAGGGCCTTCGGCACGGCCGTGAAGGTGGGTCTGACCGTACTGGGCGTGCTGATCCCCTGGTTGATCGTGGTGGTGCCGCTCTGGCTGCTGACGGTCTTCGTGCTGCGCCGCAGAAGCCGCGGGAGCGCAGACGCCGTCCGGGCCGCGTCGCGGCCGGCGCCGGCCGGCTCCGCCGAGACGGCCGGCGCCGCCGGCCCCGGTCAGGGCGGCGGAGCGGCCGGCCTCGGCGACCCGGAGCGGGAGGACGGGGCTGATCCGCCCGGACGGCCGTAGACCCGATCCGGCGGCGGCCCCCGCGACGAGCCGGCCGCCGGGCGGCGAGGCGTGCCCCTCCCCTGGAGGGGGCCTCCACCTCCGAGAAGCGGGGCTCCCCGCCGCGGGCGGGTCAGCGGGCGGAGGTCTCGTGCACGAAGTCCGTCAGACGGGCGAGCTGGTCGGGGTCGGTGGCGGGCAGCACGCCGTGGCCGAGGTTGAAGATGTGCCCCTCGGCCTTGGCCCCGCGGGCCAGGATGTCAGCCGCTCGGTGCTCGGCGACCTCCCACGGGGCGAGCAGGATCGCCGGGTCCAGGTTGCCCTGCAGCGCCTTGCCCGGCCCCACCCGCCGGGCGGCCTCGTCGAGCGGGACCCGCCAGTCGACGCCGACCACGTCGGCCCCGGCCTCGCCGAGCAGGCCGAGCAGTTCGCCGGTGCCGACGCCGAAGTGGATGCGCGGGGCGCCCAGACCGGCCAGGCCGGCGAAGATGCGGCGGGTGTACGGCAGGACGAACTCGCGGTAGTCGTCGGGGGCGACGGCGCCGACCCACGAGTCGAAGAGCTGGACGGCCGAGGCCCCCGCGGCGAGCTGGACGCGCAGGAAGCCGAGCGTGATGCCGGTC
The DNA here is from genome assembly GCF_040614315.1 of Streptosporangium sp. NPDC006007. Classification (NCBI taxonomy): domain Bacteria; kingdom Bacillati; phylum Actinomycetota; class Actinomycetes; order Streptosporangiales; family Streptosporangiaceae; genus Streptosporangium; species Streptosporangium sp. NPDC006007. The sequence goes on from NZ_JBEXUG010000002.1 coordinate 165,914, forward strand.
AGCCGGTCCATCAGGGCGTGCCACAGGTGCGGCTCGCCGTACATCATCGCCTTGGTGTGGTCGTGGTTCTTGGAGGGACCGCCCTCGATCAGATAGGAGGCGAGGGTGAACGGCGCGCCCGCGAACCCGATGAGGGGGGTCGGGCCCAGCTCGGCGGTCAGCGCCCGGACGGCCTCGGTGACGTAGGAGACGTCGTCGGGCTCGATCGGGCGGAGCGTCTCGATCGCGGCGGCGTCCCTGATCGGCTCGGCCACCACCGGGCCGACGCCGGGCTTGATGTCAAGATCGATTCCGATCGCCTTAAGCGGCACCACGATGTCGCTGAAGAAGATGGCCGCGTCCACGCCGTAACGGCGGACCGGCTGCATCGTGATCTCCACGATCAGGTCGGGGGTGGCGCACGCGGTGAGCATGGAGACCCCTCCGCGCACGGCCCGGTACTCGGGAAGCGAGCGACCCGCCTGGCGCATGAACCACACGGGCGTGTGCGGGACGGGCAGGCGACGGCAGGCGCGCAGGAACGGAGAGTCGGCAAGCTCGGGAGTCACCTCACCAGGGTGCCATGCCGGGTGCCCGGTCCGCTCAGCAAGGCCGTTAGCGGATGTTCTGGGTACGAAATCGCCGGTTATTAAATGAGATCACACCTAACAACGCCTAGACAGCTTCAAGTCATGATGACGATAGGGTTCTACCCGTTTCGAGTGCTTCGTCCACCGGAAACCAATGTCAGCAGGCTTCCGGCGACGCCGGACGGCGCAAGGCGATCATGTTTCCGGGTAAAGTTCCTTCCATCGACGAACACGGTCCCGGCCCCGGCTGATCCAAATGTTCGCCATGTCACCGCGCGGCATCGATTCCGGCACCACTTTCGGGACACGCCGAGCACGTTGCGCGGAAATGTCGGCGCGACGTGCCAACGTCGGACCACGACCCGACGAAAGGCCCGTGCGATGTCCACGATGTGGAGTTCACCCGAACACCGCGGTGAGCACTGTGCTTCCTGTGCCGACGAGCGGGTTTTCGACCAACCCTCCTGCCTCGACGGTCACCGAGCGGGCCACCGCCCCGAACGGGCCTGTGCCGAGCGCGGTCACGCACTGTTTCCCGGTGTCTCCGCAGACGGAGACACGTTCGTTCCCCGCCGACCGGCGGCAGTGGCTTGATCGGCTCCAATGGTTCCTACACACACCCCAGTGGTCCCCATGCGCTCAGTTCCGACTTACGCTTCCGATATGACCGTCGGTGACGCTCCGCCTGCTCCCGCCGCCTTTCGGCGCGCGGCGGCGAGCATGCGTCCCACCGAGGTCAGACCGGAGATCGAGCTGGAGGACATCCCAGCGCCACAGCGTCTCGCCCCCTACTCGGCCGCCATCGGCGCATCGGTCTACCGCGACGACGACGAACTCGCGGTCGGCCGTCTCATCATGCTCTTCGACCCGGACGGCCAGCGCGGCTGGGAGGGCCGCTTCCGCCTGGTCGCCTACGTCCGGGCGGACATGGAACCGGAGATCACCGAAGACCCGCTACTCGGTCCCGTCGCGTGGAGCTGGCTCACCGAGTCACTCGACGCGCACGGCGCCACCTACGCCGCGGCCGGAGGCACCGTCACCAGGGCTGTGTCCGAAGGCTTCGGCAACAAGGCCGAAGATCCGGTGGCCACGGAGCTGGAGCTGCGCGCCTCCTGGTCTCCGCTGGAGGAGGACCTCTCCGGCCATGTCGCCGCCTGGTGCGATCTGATGTGCCTGGCGGCCGGCATACCACCCCTGCCACCCGACGTGGCGTCCCTGCCGCCACGCCGTCGCGAAGATCCGGAGTCCTTCCGAACGTGACCGACGAGACAACCATCGTTCCGCTGCTGGAGCCACGGGAGGGAATCCCACCCGTCATCGAGGACCCAGCCGACCTCGCACGTGCCGTCCGTGCCTTCGCCCAGGGCACCGGGCCGGTCGCCATCGACGCCGAGCGGGCCTCCGGCTACCGCTACAGCGGCCGCGCCTACCTGGTCCAGCTGCGCCGCGCGGGCGCGGGCAGTGCGCTGATCGACCCGGTTCACTGCCCCGACCTGTCGGAGCTCGACGCGGTCCTGGCGGACACCGAGGTGGTGCTGCACGCCGCCTCCCAGGACCTTCCATGCCTGGCAGAGCTCAACTTCCATCCCCGAGAGCTGTTCGACACCGAGCTGGCCGGGCGACTGCTCGGCTACGAGAGGGTCGGGCTGGGCATGATGGTGGAGAACGTCCTCGGTCTCCGGCTGGAGAAGGGGCACTCGGCCGCCGACTGGTCCACCCGCCCGCTGCCGGAGGACTGGCTGCGCTACGCGACCCTCGACGTCGAGGTCCTGATCGAGCTGAGGGACATCCTCTACCAGGAGCTCGACGCCGGCGGAAAGCTGTCATGGGCACAGGAGGAGTTCGCCGCCGTGCTGGCGCACAAGTCCCCCACGCCGCGCTCGGACCCGTGGCGGCGCACCTCCGGAATCCACAAGGTCCGCTCACTGCGGGGGCTCGCCGTGGTCCGGGAGCTGTGGACGCTCCGGGACGACCTGGCCCGCGAGTCCGACCTGGCGCCGGGCCGGGTCCTGCCGGACTCGGCGATCGTCACCGCGGCCCTGGAACTGCCCCGCACCACCAAGTCGCTCACCGACATCCCCCCGTTCACCGGCCGCAGCGCCCGCCGGCACCTGCGCGAGTGGCTGGCCGCGGTCGGCAGGGCTCGCGCGCTGCCGGAGTCACAGCTCCCGCAACCCAGCGCCCCGGGGGACGGGCCTCCACCGGCCAACCGGTGGATGGACCGCGACCCGGTCGCCGCACGACGGCTCGCCGCGGTCAGGGCCGTGGTGGCCGCGCTCGCCGACGAGCACCACATGCCGACGGAGAACCTGGTCCAGCCCGACGCCGTACGCCGTCTGACCTGGGAGCCTCCGCCGGTCATCGACGACGAGACCATCGCGGCCCGGCTGCGCGAGCTGGGCGCCCGGGAGTGGCAGATCGGGCTGACCGCCCATCCGATGGCCAAGGCGCTTCTCCGGCTGGAGGCCAAGGGCGAGATCTGACAGTGACGACGGTGTGAACGAGCGTCTCCTTCACGTCCCCTCGTTCGCTCCCGGGAGCGGCCTCAGCTCGACCACGCGGAACCGGGCGGCCGGCGCCCGGCGATCTCGGCCGGGCCCGGTCTCCCCAAAGCTAGTTACCGGCGAGTAGCATAGAGGGGAAGCCATCCAGCAACGAGGAGCGAACCCCGTGCCTTCGTCTCGTGACGTCGTATTCGTCGACGGTGTGCGCACACCCTTCGGCAGATCGGGCCCCAAGGGCCTGTACGCCGAGACCCGCGCCGACGACCTGGTGATCCGCGTCATCCGCGAGCTGATGCGGCGCAATCCGAACCTGCCACCGGACCGTGTCGACGAGGTGGCCATCGCGGCCACCACGCAGATCGGCGACCAGGGCCTGACCATCGGCCGCTCCGCCGCCGTCCTGGCCGGACTGCCCAAGAGCGTGCCCGGCTACGCGATCGACCGCATGTGCGCCGGGGCCATGACCGCGGTGACCTCGGTCGCCGGGGGCATCGCCTTCGGCGCCTACGACGTCGCCATAGCCGGCGGCGTCGAGCACATGGGCCGCCACCCGATGGGCGAGGGCGTGGACCCCAACCCCCGGTTCCTGGCCGAGCGGCTCGTGGACGGCTCCGCCCTGATCATGGGGATGACCGCGGAGAACCTGCACGACCGCTATCCGGCCATCACCAAGGAGCGCGCGGACGCCTTCGCCGTCGCCTCCCAGGAGAAGGTCGCCAAAGCCTACGCGGACGGCAGGATCCAGCCCGACCTGGTCCCGACGGCCGTCCGGTCGGCCGAGCGGGGCTGGGGCCTGGCGACCGCCGACGAGGCCCCTCGCCCCGGCACCACCCTCGATGGGCTCGCCGCGCTGAAGACCCCGTTCCGCCCGCACGGCCGGGTCACCGCGGGCAACGCCTCCGGGGTCAACGACGGCGCGACCGGCTGCATCGTGGCCGCCTCGGGCGTCGCGAAGGAGCTGGGCCTGACGGCCCGGATGCGCCTGGTCTCCTACGCCTTCGCGGGCGTGGACCCCGAGGTCATGGGCGTCGGGCCGATTCCGTCCACCGAGCGGGCGCTCCGCCTGGCCGGGTTGTCGATCTCCGACATCGGGCTGTTCGAGATCAACGAGGCCTTCGCCGTACAGGTGCTGGCGTTCCTGGAGCACTTCGGCATCGCCGACGACGACCCCCGGGTGAACCCCTACGGCGGCGCGATCGCCTTCGGTCATCCGCTGGCCTCCTCGGGGGTGCGGCTGATGACCCAGCTGGCCCGCGAGTTCGGCGAGCGTCCCGACGTCCGATACGGCGTGACCACGATGTGCGTCGGCATGGGCATGGGCGGGACGGTCATCTGGGAGAACCTGGGCTGGGAAGGTAAGAAGTGACCGACATCAGGGAACTGTTCGCCGACGAGATCGTCACCAAGGCGGTCGTCCGCGACGTGGAACTGCCCTACGGCGCGGGCACCATGGCACTGATCACGCTGGACAACGGCTTCGACCACACCAAACCGTCGACCTTCGGCCCCGCCGGGCTCACCTCGCTGAACGAGGCCCTCGACGCGGTGGCGGACCGCGGCGACCTGGCGGCGGTGGGTGTCGTCGGCAAGCCGTTCGTCTTCGCGGTGGGAGCCGACCTCAAGGGCGCCGCCCTGGTCACCGAGCGGGACCAGGCGCTGCGGATCGGACGGCTGGGCCACGACGTCTTCCGCCGCCTGGGCGAGCTGGACGTGCCGTCGTTCGCGTTCGTGAACGGCGCGGCCATGGGCGGTGGCCTGGAGGTGGCGCTGCACTGCACCTACCGGACCGTCTCCTCGGGTGTGCCGGCGGTGGCGCTGCCCGAGTGCTTCCTCGGCCTGGTGCCCGGCTGGGGCGGCACCCAGTTGCTCCCCCGCCTGATCGGCCCGGCTGCGGCCATCAAGCTGATCATCGAGAACCCGCTCTCGCAGAACCGTATGATCAAGGGCGGGGACGCCTTCGCCGCCGGCGTCGCCGACGCGATGTTCGATCCCGCCGACTTCCTGGAGGAGTCGCTGCGCTGGACCGCCCGGGTGCTGCGCGGCGAGGTGACCGTCTCCCGCACCGACCACACCGCCGAGGACTGGTCCAAGGCCGTCGCCGACGCCCGCTTCCTGGTCGACCTGAAGCTGCGCGGCGCCTCCCCCGCCCCCTACCGGGCGCTGGACCTGATCGAGCTGGCCCGCACGGCCTCCCGCGACGAGGGTTTCGACGCCGAGGACCAGGCGCTGGCCGACCTCCTCATGGGCGACGAGCTCCGCGCCGGCCTCTACTCCTTCGACCTGGTGCAGCGCCGGGCCAAGAGGCCCGCCGGAGCCCCGGACCCCGCGTCGGCCCGCAAGGTCACCAAGGTCGGCGTCGTCGGCGCGGGCCTGATGGCCTCGCAGATGGCGCTGCTATTCGCCCGCCGCCTGGAGGTCCCGGTCGTGCTGACCGATCTGGACCAGACCCGGCTGGACAAGGGCGTCGGCCACATCCACTCCGAGGTCGACAAACTGCTCGGCAGGGGCCGCGTCTCCGGCGACCAGGCCAACCGGCTCAAGGCCCTGGTGACCGGCTCGCTGACCAAGGACGCCTTCGCCGACGCCGACTTCGTCATCGAGGCGGTGTTCGAGGACCTGGAGGTCAAGCGGAAGGTGTTCGCCGAGGTGGAGGCCGTCGTCTCCGCCGAGTGCGTGCTGGCCAGCAACACCTCCTCGCTCTCGCTCACCGAGATGGCCTCCGGGCTGCGGCACCCCGGGCGGGTCGTCGGCTTCCACTTCTTCAACCCGGTCGCCGTGATGCCGCTGCTGGAGATCGTCAAGGGCGCCCGCACCGACGACACGACGCTGGCCACGGCCTTCGCGGTCGGCGCATCACTGAAGAAGTCGTCCGTGCTGGTCAAGGACGCGCCCGCGTTCGTGGTCAACCGGCTGCTGACCCGCTTCATGGGCGAGGTCATCGGCGCCGTCGACGAGGGCACCCCGCTGGAGGTCGCCGACCACGCGCTGGACGGGCTCGGCCTGCCGATGACCCCCTTCACGCTGCTCCAGCTCGTCGGCCCGGCCGTCGCGCTGCACGTCGCCGAGACCATGCGCGCGGCCTTCCCGTCCCGCTACCGCGTGTCGGAGAACCTCGCCCGGCTGGTCGCCGCCGGAAAGCCGGGCGTCTACGCGCCGGACTTCTCCCTGGACGCCGAGGCGGTGGCCCTCTTCTCCGGCGGCGCCTCCCCGTCGACCGCCGAGGAGGTACGGCTGCGCGCGCTGCGGGCTCTGGCGGAGGAGATCCGGATCATGCTCGACGAGGGCGTGGTGGCCGCCGCCCAGGACATCGACCTCTGCATGATCCTGGGAGCCGGCTGGCCGTTCCACCTGGGTGGCGTCACGCCATACCTGGATCGGACCGGGATCGCCGAACCGCGTTTCCTGCCGCCGGGCACCGCCTCCGTCCCCGGGTAGGCTCCCGCGGCCCCGCGACCGCTCTCTCAGTTCACCGTCTCGGGTCGCCGTCTCGGGTCGCCGTCTCGGGTCGCCGTCTCGCGCTCACCTCCTCACCGCGTCTCACCGGCGCCGTGAGCCTCCGCCCCGCCGTCCGTCTCGCCGTCCCCCCGCCGTCCGCGGTGGGGAGCGCGGGCGGTGGGGAGCGCGGGCGGTGGGGCGGATTCAGGGAGCAGGCGGATCTTTGACCCGATCCGGATCGAACCCTTGTCCCGCGTGGGAATACCCCCTGACATGAGAACCGTCAAGATCGTGTCCGCCGCCGCGGCGTTCGCCTGCGCGACCGCGCTGCCCACGACCTCGTCGCCCGCCTCGGAGCAGCCTCCCTCCCCCGCACGGGAGTCCGCCTCGGGCGGCAGGTCGTCCCTGACGCTCAGCCTCTCGGTCGCCGGCGGACCGGCCAAGACCATCTCCCTCCGGTGCGACCGGGACGACGGCGTCCACCCCTCCCCCGTCACCGCCTGCGGCATGATCCGCAGGGTCGGCGGGGACCTGTCCCGGCTCACCTACGACATCGACATGATCTGCGGCGAGGAGTACGTCCCGCACACCGTGAGCGCCCTCGGGACCTGGGAGGGCAGGCCCGTGCGGTTCGACAGGACCTACGACAACCGGTGCGAGATGACCGCGCTCACCGGCCCCCTGTTCTTCTTCTGAGGAAACCCCGGCGCACGACCGGGGAACCCCGGGCACGCGGCTTGGTGCCCGCTGTGGCCGGGGCGGCCGCCGGGGACGCCGAGGACGGGGTCAGCGCGGGCCGACGCCCTGCCTGCCGTCCGGGGACGGCTCCGCCAGCCGGCTGTGGCGGTAGCCGTACCCGGCGTAGACGACGACTCCGATCAGCATCCAGATGACGAACCTGAGCCAGGTCTCCACCGGCAGGTTGACCATGAGGTACAGGCAGGCCAGCACCGACAGGACCGGCACCAGCGGCACCAGCGGGGTGCGGAACGAGCGCGGCAGGTCGGGGCGGGTGCGGCGCAGGATGATCACCGCGACCGAGACGATGACGAACGCGAAGAGCGTGCCGATGTTGACCAGTTCGGCGATGGTGGACAGCGGAACCAGCCCGGCCAGCACGGCGACGATGACGCCCATCAGGATCGTGATCCGGTACGGCGTGCCAAACCTCGGGTGGACCGTGGCCAGCCCGCGCGGGAGCAGGTTGTCCCGGGACATCGCGAACAGCACCCGCGACTGGCCCATCATGAGGATCATCACGACGGTGGTGAGGCCGGCCAGCGCGCCGATGCTGATGAGTGTCGCCGCCCACGTCTGACCGACCGCCTTGAACGCGTCCGCCAGCGGCGCCGACTCGCTGAGCTGCGAGTAGGGCTGCATGCCGACGACGACCAGGGAGACCGCGACGTACAGCAGGGTGCAGATGACGAGCGAGGCGATGATGCCGATCGGCAGGTCGCGCCGGGGGTTGCGGGTCTCCTCCGCGGCGGTGGCGACCACGTCGAAGCCGATGTAGGCGAAGAACACGATCGCCGCGGCACTGAAGACACCCAGCACGCCGAACGCGACGGGGGTGATCCCGAACAGCACCTGGATCAGCGGCGCGGTCAGCCCCTCCACCGCGGCGGTCGGCTTCGCGGGCGGGATGAACGGCCGGTAGTTCGCCGCGTTGATGAAGAACGCCCCGGCCACGATCACCAGCAGGACCACCGCGACCTTGATCGTGACGATGATCAGGTTGACCCGGGAGGACAGCTTGATCCCGGCGATCAGGACGGCGGTGAGGATCAGCACGATCAACGAGGCGGGCACGTTGAAGAACGCCTCCTCCCCGGCTATGGCACTGGGCAGGGGTATGCCGAGGGATTCCAGCAGCGAGGTCAGGTAACCCGACCAGCCGACCGCGACGACCGCGGCGGCGAGCGCCATCTCCAGCATCAGGTCCCAGCCGATGATCCAGGCGGGGAACTCTCCGAGCGTGGCGAAGGCGAAGGTGTAGGCGGAGCCGGCCACCGGCACGGTGGAGGCGAACTCTGCGTAGCAGAGCGCGGCCAGCGCGCAGACGATCCCGGCGGCCACGAACGACAGCGCCACCGCCGGCCCCGCCAGGTCCCTGGCGACCCGGCCGGTGAGCACGAAGATTCCGGTGCCGATGATGACGCCGATACCGAAGACGGTCAGGTCCAGTGCGGAGAGATCCTTGCGCAGCCGGTGCTCGGGAGCCTCGGTGTCCTTGATCGACTGCTCCACCGATTTAACGCGTAAAGCCCCCATGGAACCCCCCTTGACCATCTGCAGTCGCCCTCTCCTATAGATCGAGTCATGCCCACCCGATCAGTGGCTGAACGGTGAACTCGGGGTTCTTTAGGGGAAAGTCCCGATGCCGGGGCGGCCTCCCCGGTCGCAGCATGGGAGACATGCTTCTGGACACCCTGGGCCGGCTGGACCCCTGCCTGGTCGGCGCGGTGCTGCTGGCGCTGCTGGCGCTGGACGGCTCACTGCTGATCGGAGCCGTGCTCCCCGGAGACATGGCGATCGTCGCGGCGGGAATCGCGCTGACCGGACCCGCCGAGGTCGCGGTGGTGACGGTCGCCGGGACGGCCGGATCCCTCCTGGGCGCCACCGGCGGCTGGCTGATCGGCCGCCGATGCGGCCCACGCGTCCGTCACAGCCGCGCCGGACGGTGGATCGGCGAGCACCGCTGGGCGCGAGCCGAGCGGATCGCCACGGGCGAGGGCGGCGGCCCCGCCCTCGCCGCCGCCTACTTCCTGCCCGTGGTCAACGCGCTGACCCCGGTCCTCGCCGGGAGCCTCGGGCTGCCGTACCGCCGCTTCATCCGCTGGGCGCCGGCCGGCAGCGCGGCCTGGGTGACCACCTACCTGACGCTGGGCTCCGTCGCGGGCGAGTTCGTCCGGCACAACCAGCACCTGATGGTGCCGGTCGCCGGATGCGTCGCCGTCCTCGTCGCGGGCCTCGCCGTGATCAGCCTGCGGGCCCGCGCGGGCAGGGCCGCGGGGATCAGCGGGACGGCTGGTTCTCCAGCGCCGGAGACCGCTTCGCCACCGCCTCGGTGATCTCCCGGGCGATGCCCTGCGCGGTCAGGCCGATCTCGCTGAGGATCTTCGCCCGCTTGGCGTGGTCCAGGAAGCGCTGCGGGACGCCGTAGGTACGGACCGGGACGTCCACGTCCGCGTCCCGCAGCGTCCGGGCGACCGCGTCGCCCACCCCGCCCACCTTGCCGTTGTCCTCGACCACCGCGACCAGCTTGTGCCTGGCCGCGGCCGGCGCCAACGCCTCGTCCAGCGGCTTGACCCAGCGCGGGTCCACCACGGTGGCCGAGATCCCCTGGGCGTCGAGCAGGGCAGCCGCCTCCACGCACAGCTCGGCCATCGGCCCCGCGGAGACCAGCAGCACGTCGGGGGTGTCGCCCTCGCGCAGCACGTCCATCCCGCCGAGCCGGCCGACCGCCTCGATCTCGGCGCCCACCGGCCCCTTGGGGTAGCGGATCACGGTGGGGCCGTCGTCGACCTCCACCGCCTCCGAGAGCAGCTCGCGCAGGCGCGGCTCGTCACGCGGGACGGCGACGGCCAGGCCCGGGACGACCTGCAGGATCGACAGGTCCCACATGCCGTTGTGGCTGGCGCCGTCGTCACCGGTGACACCCGCCCGATCCAGCACGACCGTGACCGGCAGCCGGTGCAGGGCGACGTCCATGAGGAGCTGGTCGAAGGCCCGGTTGAGGAACGTGGCGTAGACGGCCACGACCGGGTGGAGACCGCCGAGGGCCAGGCCCGCCGCGCTGGTCAGGGCGTGCTGTTCGGCGATGCCGACGTCGTAGAGGCGGTCGGGGTAGGCCTCGGAGAACGGGATCAGGCCGGTCGGGCCGAGCATCGCGGCGGTGATCGCCACGATGTCCTTGCGCTCGGCGCCGAGCCGTACGATCTCCTGGCCGAAGACGTTGGTCCAGCCGTGCGGCTTGGGCTTCTCCTCACCGGTCAGCGGGTCGAAGGCACTGGGCGAGTGGAAGCAGTCCTCGTCGTGGTTCTCGGCGAAGGAGTAGCCGTAGCCCTTCTTGGTGAGCACGTGCACGATGACCGGGCGGCGGAACCCCCGGGCCTTGCGCAGCGCGGCCTCCACGGCCTGCTCGTCGTGGCCGTCGACCAGCCCGATGTACTTCAGGCCGAGGTCCTCGAACATGACCTGGGGGGCCAGGACGTCCTTGATGCCCTTCTTCACGCCGTGTAGCGCGTCGTAGACCGGGGCGCCCACCACCGGGACCTTCGCCAGGTTGTCCTTGACGAACTCCAGCACGTCCTCGTAGCGCTGGGTGGCGCGGAGCGAGGCCAGATGTGAGGCGAGCCCGCCGATGGTCGGCGAGTAGGAGCGGCCGTTGTCGTTCACCACGATGATCAGCGGCAGGTCCCTGTGCGCCGCGATGTTGTTGAGCGCCTCCCAGGCCATGCCGCCGGTGAGCGCTCCGTCGCCGATCACCGCCACCACCGTGCGGTCGCCCTCACGGCGCAGCTTGTACGCCTTGGCCAGGCCGTCGGCGTACGACAGCGCGGTGGAGGCGTGGGAGTTCTCGATGACGTCGTGCTCGGACTCCGCCTGGCTCGGATAGCCCGACAGGCCGCCCTCCTGACGGAGGGTGTCGAAGCGCCCGGCGCGGCCGGTGAGCATCTTGTGGACGTAGGCCTGGTGCCCGGTGTCCCAGAGAATGCGGTCACGTGGCGAGTCGAAGACCCGGTGCAGCGCGATCGTCAGCTCGACCACGCCGAGGTTGGGACCCAGATGGCCGCCGGTCCGCGCCGTCGAGCTGATCAGCAGATCCCGGATCTCCGCCGCGAGCCGGGGAAGCCGGTCCGCCTCCAGCGCCTTGAGATCCCGTGGCCCCTTGACCGACTCCAGAAGACTGCCAGGCCGTCCGGTCCGCTCGCTCACGGAATCATCCCCTCTGTCAGTCAGCATCAGACCGAGTCTAGTCGCGCGGGGAGCACCTCCTGCGGGGAGGAAGATTCTGCACGTTTTCTCCCCACTTGCAATAGCCTTTGGCTCACCATGAGCACTCTCCCCTTTAGCCAACTATCATCACTTACCGTCGCATCCTTGGCGTTTTCTCTGGTCACGGGGGTCGGCCCGGCTGACGCCGAAGCACCCTCGGCCCCCCTGACCTCTTCGGCCGCCAAGGCCCCGGTCTCCGCGGCCTCCGCCGTGAAGACCTCCACCACCGATGTCTCCGTCACCAAGCGGCTGACGGTGCCCCGCGGCCGCGTCGCCGCGACGGCCAACCCCCTCTACCGCACAGGCACCCTTCCCACGATGCGCTGCGGGGCCGGACAGATCCGCGCGGGGAGCGCGGCCTCCTACCGGTACTTCATGACCCGCGTCAACCGCTGCCTGAACCTGGCCTGGAAAACCCAGTTCAGGAAGGTCGGGCTACCCTTCGCCCAGCCCACACTGCGCTTCGTCGGCTCCAGGGTGAGCAGCCCCTGCGGCCGCTGGCCCAAAGGCGCGGGCGGCTACTACTGCTCCACCAACCGCACCATCTACATCGGCGTCACCCGAGAGGTGCTGAAGAACCCGTTCGGCCCCAACCACGCCCAGTTCATGGCCCATGAGTACGGCCACCACGTGCAGCAGCTCGCGGGAATCATGAACTACTACAGTCAGAGCGTCTGGCGCGCCAGGCCGTCCACCAAGCTCGCCTTCTCCCGCCGTCTCGAACTACAGGCCGACTGCCTGGGCTCCGCCTTCCTGCGGCAGGTCTCCGACGACCTGCCCGTCGAGCAGGACCAGTGGGACTCGATGGTCCGGTGGGTCTCCGAGAACGGCGCCAAGACCTGGGCCTCCAACGACCACGGCAGAGGCCGCAGCCAGGCCTACTGGATGGAGCACGGCTTCGGCGCCGGCTCCCCGTCCGGATGCAACACCTGGACCGCGCCAAGCCGTACCGTCGCCTGACCTCCTCCGGTCCGGCGCGAGCACCGTCGCCGCGCCCGTACCAATGCGGCCGTACCCCTCGGGGTACGGCCGCATTTCGCTTTACCCGCTCTTTTACCTCCATTAAGGTGCGGGATCATGCGTATCCCCCTCATCCCCTTGGTTTCCGGCGTGCTCGCGAGCCTGCTGCTCACCGGCACGGCCGGCGCGGGCGCCCTGGAGCAGAACGGGCCGGTGCCGACGGGCAAGAGCGCCCAGACCAACAACCCGATCTACCGGAGCGGGCAGTTCGAGATCAAGACGTGCGAGGAGCAGCCCGTCAAGCCCGACGATCTGGACGCCGCCCGGGTCTATCTCGAATTCGTGGTGGACTGCCTCAACACGAGCTGGCGGGACCAGATGTCCAAGGCCAAGCTGCCCTTCTCCAAGCCCGCGTTCGTCACGACCTCGCGCACCGGCGTCCCCACCGGCTGCGGCAGGTTCCCCAAGGGCGCCCAGGCGGTCTACTGCCCGCTCAACAAGAAGATCACCTTCCTGCTCGACCCGGGAATCCTCTCCCAGGCGACCGAGCTGTTCCTGTTCGAGGTGATCGCCCACGAGTACGGCCACCACGTGCAGCAGCTCTCCGGGATCATGAGCTCCTTCAACACCAGGAAGTACAGGAGCCAGAAGGCATACCTCGCCGAGGTCCGCAAGATCGAACTCCAGGCCGAGTGCCTGAGCGGCGCCTTCATCGGTAGCGTCTGGCGCTCCCTGGACCGGGTGGAGTCCGACTTCACCTACGTCGTGGAGGCCGCCTACGACACCGCCAGCCACGGCAAGTCCAAGAACATCGCCTACTGGGTCAAGCGAGGCTTCGACACCGAGAGCCCGAACGCCTGCAACACCTTCTCCGCCCCCAAGTCCAAGGTCTCCTAACCCCTCGTCCCCGCCCCCAACCGGCGCCCGGCCTCTGCCCCGATCTCGCGGCGGTCGGCCGCCTGACGGCCACCGCCCACCTCGGTGGTAACCGCCATACGGCCCCACCACCAACCACCCGTCGCCGCCCCACAGCCGCGCGACGGGTGGTTTTCTCTTTCCTCCATGAAGTCAACGACCAACTCAACCTGGCCGAAATGCTCTGGGGTACCTCGGTTTCAGCAGTTCGCCTTTGGGATCCGCATGTGTGTTCGGTCAATCACCGACCATTTTTCACATGCTGATCGAGGACGGCGACCAGTTCAAGGAACTGGTTTTCGCTGATCTCCAAAATACTGTCGACACTCCTTGAAATATCCCGCCAGCCATATAACGTCACCGTACACGACCCGGATTTTCGGCCGCCCGACATCGTCAAGCCAAAACCGGAGGAGAAACGCTTCCATTGCCGATACGCACCCCAAGACAATCAATGCGAACACAATGACAACACCCATTCGCCAAAGATGCCGCGAAGCGGTGTAGTTTAATAACTAAATGTAGGCAATCTCTATTTCGTAGGTGGAGACAGATCGTCGATCCAGGACGGCCACCTGCACAGATCGTCCATCCATAAACTTCTTAGCCCGCACTATACAAGCTACACACTGAGCCTTTTTCATCCTGCCTCGCGCATCTGCAGGACACAGACACCGATCCCGGCGGCGAGCCCGACATCCACAGAAGCGTGCCGTCCGGGGCGGCGACGACCTGAATGTTCATGCCGTGCCGCTGGTGTTTGCCGGAGTGGTGCGGCCGGTCGGCGGCCACCCGGTCGATCGGGATGAGCGTGCCGTCCAGGATCACGAAGGCGTACCCGGCGCGCTTGGCCGCGCGCGACACCTGCTCCAGGCGGGGAGAACACCGGGCGAGCGGAGCGACGGTCTCACCGACGTAGCGCCAGGCGGTGCCGGAGAAGGTTCCGACGAGGTCGCCGTGCAGGTCTGTCATCGTGCCGAGGGCCGCGGTCCCCCCTTCTTGCAGGCTGAGCAGGCCACCGGAGGGGGCGCGGCCGTACTTGGCCTGGATTGCTCCGGCTCCGTCGGTGACGGTGGCGATGTCATTTTCCAGGCCGGAGTAGACGAAGCGCTGCTGATCGACCCCCTTCGTACGGGAGGTCATCCGGCCAAGGGCGTCGTAGCCGTAGGTGGTGTCTCCATCGGAGATGAGACGATCGAGGGCGTCGAAGGTCAGGTTGCGGGTGACGCCCGTCTTGGTCTCCGTGGCAAGGGTGCCGCGGGAGGTATAGGTGTAGTCGGTGCCGTCGCCGTTGGTCAGGCGGTTGCGTTCGTCGTAGGTAAAGGTCTTGGTACCGGCCTTGGTGCGGTTACCCGAGTCGTCCCAGGTGTAGTCGGTGGTCGCGCCGCCGGGGGCGGTCCAGGAGGTCAGACGTCCTGAGTGGTCGTAGCCATAGGAGTCGGTTCCGGCGCCCGCGGTGCCGGAAGTCGTCTTGGCGGTGAGGTTGTCGTCCTTGTCCCACCCGTAGACGATCTTCGCCAGTTCGGTGCCCGCACTGCTTTTGAGCATGTGGGAGGCAGGCCGGTTGACGGTGTCGTAGGTGAAGGTCTGGGTGTTGACCGGATTGGCGGAGGTCTGGCTGGTGACACGGTCGGCGCTGTCATAACCGTAGGTGAGGGTACGGCCTGTCACCGGGTCGACGGCGGTGGCCAGGCGGCCCGCGTCGTCCCAGGTGTAGGTGGCGATGCCGGTGGGGTCGACGCGCTGAACGGGATTACCCAGAGCGTCGTAGGCATAGGTGGCGACCTGGCTGGTCGCCTTGGACACCTTGGTCAGCAGGCTACGGTCGTTGTACTCCAGGGTGTAGTCACCAATCGCCGTCCTGCGACCCGCCTGGTCATAGGTGTAGGTACGTCCGGCTGTGGTGACCGAGGCGCCGGTACCGACTTCGTTGACCAGCCGGCCAAGGGGGTCGAACTGCCGGTCGACGCGGACCCCACCCGGCTGGAGGGTGGCGACCGGATTGCCGACGGCGTCATAGACGGTGGTCCAGGTCCGATCGGCGGCAGCCGGGTGAGCGACGGTTGACGGCTCGGTGACCGATTCGGCCAGGCTAAGGGCGTTGTAGGTGGTCCAGGTCGGGTCGCCCCGGCCGTCGGTGGTGCGGGTGCGAGCGCCGGTCGCGTCGTAGCCGAACGTGGTGGTGATCGACCTGCCGGCGGATGCCGGCTCGATGATCGAGGTCATCCGGCTCAGGGCGTCGAATTCCCGCCGGGTGACATGGCCCTCACCGGAGGTGCGACCGGTCTGGTTTCCAGCGGGGTCGTAGCCGAAGCCGAGCGTGCGGACGGTGGCCCCGGTGCCGTCGAGGTCCTTGACCGTGGTCTTCCGCCCGGCAAGGTCGTATTCGGCCTCGGTGGCGTTGCCCAGCGGGTCGGTGACTTTGGCTTCGCGCCCCAGGGAGTCGTAACCGACTGTGGCGGTGTGGGTGAGCGGATCGGTGGTGGCGGTGATCTGCCCGGCGGCGTTGACCACGTAGGTGGTGGTCTTGTTGCCCGGCGCGACACTCTTGGTGAGGTTGCCGGCGGTGTCGTAGGTCAGGGTGGTGGTGAGCGTCGCGGTGGTGGGCTTGCGCTCGATCTGCGTCTGGGTGATCCTGCGGCCCAGGTCATCATAGGTGGCCTCGGCGCGGGCGCCGGTCGGATCGACCGTGGCGAGTCTCTCTCCCCTCAGGTCGTACTCCGACACCCATTGGCCGCCCGGCCCCGAGGGACCCGGATCGGTCACTCTCACGGGGTTGCCCAGCGCGTCGTACTCCGTGGTGGCGTAACCGCGTTCATCCGTGACCGTGGTCCTACGGCCCGCCGCGTCGTAACCGAAGCCGACTTGGGGAGTGACCGCGTTCCCGCCCGGCGGAGTATAGGCGGGTGAGGTGACGGAGGTCAGACGGCCGGTCTTGTCGAAGGCCGAGGTGATGGTCCGCCCTTCGCCGTCGACGGCCTGGGTGAGCAGGCCGACACTGTTGTAGCCGTACTTCACGGTGGGCCGTCCGTCGACGGCGGAACCGTTCTTCTCGATTTTCACCTGAGGTGACGTCGACTCGACCAGTTGACCGGCGAGGTCGTGACGGAGCGTGGTGGTGAAGTCGGAGGAGGTGGCGCCGGAGGCGTTGCCACGCGGGTCGGTCTGCGCGGTCAGCAGGCCACGGTCGTCGTAGGTCCAGGTGGAGACCAGATCGACGGTCCCGTTCTCCACGGTCTGCCGGGTCACCTGCCCCAGCGCGTTGTAGACGTAGTCGGTGGACTCAACCCGGGTGCTGCCCGCGCCGGTGAGCGCCTTACCGATGACGTTGCCGAGCGCGTCATAGGTGTAGGCGGTCTTGCGCTTGAGCGTGGCCGGGTCGAACGTGGTGGAGGTCCTACGGCCGGCGGCGTCGTAGACGTGGTCGACGGTGGCCTTGCCGCCCCCGGTGACCTGCGTGGTGAGGTTGCCCGCCGCGTCGTAGACGTTGTCCTCCAGCACCACGTTCGCAGGGGTGGTGGACCCGTTCAGCCGAGCGCCGTCGGCGATGACCTGCGACAGACGGTTGTCGGCGAAGTAGGTGTAGGAGGTCTTGCGTCCCATCGCGTCGACCTTGCCGGCCAACCGGCCGCCGGGATCGTAGGCGTACGACTCCAGCACCACGTCCTGGGCGGTCTGCGGGCTGACCGGGCTGCCCGTCCAGTTTTTGAGCGTCCTGGTGGCCGGCTCGCCGCGCTTGGTGTAGGCGAAGGTGGAGACCGTACCCAGCGGGTCGGTCGCCGAGACGCGGGCACCGACGGTGTCCCAGGTGGAGTGGGTCACACCGCCCTCGGGGTCGGTGACCGATGCGACGCGGCCACCACCGTCGTAGGTGTAGGTGACGGTGCGCGCCGGGTCGCCACCGGTCAGGTCGGTGAGGGTCTCGGTGAGCCGGTTGCCGTCCGCGTCGTAGGTGTAGCTCGCCTTGGCGGTGTGCGTGACGTTCGTGACCTCGTTCTTCACCCCGGCGCCGGTCTGGGTGAGCAGCCGGCCCACTCCGTCATAGGTGAGTGTCGAGGTGACCCCGCCCGGGTTGGCCTGCGAGATCTCCTTACGCGAGAGCACCCGGCCCAGCGCGTCGTAGGTGAACGCGGTCTTCAGACCGGATGGACTGGTCTGCTCGGCCAAATCCCCGGCCGCCGTGTAGCGGTAGGTCGTCTCGTCGTTCTTGGCGTTCTTCTGTGACTTCAACAGTGAGTTGATCGTTCTGGTAGGTGTAGGTCCATGTCAGGGCCGTGCCGTTGACCGGCGGGGTGGACACCGACGCCACGTGCGTGCCGTTCCAGGCGAAGGTCAGGAACCGCCCTCCGGACGCGGTGACCTTGGTGAGCTTGCCGTCGGTCGCCCGCTCCAGCTCCAGTCCCCGGCTGTAGGCGTCAGTGATCTTCGTCAGCCGCCCCTGCGCGTCGAACAGGTAGGAGGTGGAGGACTTGTCCATCAACCGCCATCCGCCCCCGCTTACCTCGGCCAGCGTGGCGTACATGCCCGGCGGCGGCTGGAAGGTCCCGTCCCCGTTGGCGGCGAAGCGCACCTGGCGGCCGTCGGGGTAGGTCACCAGCAGCGTGTCCACCGCTCCGCCTGTCTCTGCCTGGACCTTCATGTCGAATCGGGTCGACCAACCCGCCCCGAACAGCCCGTCCTTCCGCGGGTCCATGCTGTTGTAGGACCGCACGATCGACAAAGATGGCCCGGCACCGGCCACAGACGCGTCGGTGGCCGTCGTGGTGTAGTTGCCGGCCAACTGCTGGAACTCCTGCCCGTTGACGCCACGCGTGGCCAACTGCGAGGTGATGGCCGGCTGGCGCACCCCGGTGGTGAAGGTCCAAGCACCGCTGGTGGTGGTCAGCCCGCTGTGGGAGTCCTTGATCTTCGCCGTCCACCAGTACTGCTTACTCCAGGCGCGCTTGTTGGCCGCCGGGATCCGCCAGGCGATCACGTCCTCGGCCAGTTCCCCGGACGACAGGCATCCGCTGCCGGTCATGTTCTCGTCGTCGCAGACCTTGAAGGTGAGCCGGACCGGGTAGTTGCCGTCGTTGCTACGGCCGTCGGCCACCAGCAGTGGGGTGCGGGAGTCGACCAGTTGCTGGTCGGCGGGGAACATCTGCGACAACGACGGCGGCTGCGCGGTCGGCTCGGGATCCAGCGGCGGCGGGCAGACCCCACCATCGATCCAGTAACCGCCCCATCCGCTCCCGGGTGCCTGGCCGACCGACTCGATCCGCGCCGTCCACACATGCCCGCTGTAGGCGACCACCGTCCCCGCCGAGTACAGGGTCATGGAGTTGTAGTACGGGTACGCCGAGCAGTGGTCGGTGAACGTCAGAGTGCGCACCTCAACCGGCAGTGCCCCCTTCGTCCGCGAGGACTTCTTCGCGGCGGACGCCGAGACTTTGACCGAGGTGGCCGTGGCCTTCTCGGAAACAAGCGAGGGCAGATTCGCCGCCGAGCCGGACAACTGGTCCGGGGTGCCGGGGGGTTGCGTCAAAAGAGCAGCCTGCGCGGCCGCCGCAGCGGGCAGGGCGTTGATCTGCACCAGGCCCGGAAGAATCCCAAGGACGACAAGAAGCACCCATCGGGCTGAATTCGGCCATGACGAATTACGGCGCAAAGCTGTCACCTTCCGAACCACTCAGCCCGAAGACCAAGCCACCACGCCGCCCCACCCCACGGGAAACTCAAGCCGAAGGCCAAGGAGTGGCAGTTGGGGTCAAACACAGCACAAACGATCGAAATGTATACATCGATCGTTCCAATACACAAGATCTACATAAGAAATAAATAAACAAATCAGGGGCCGAAAGTCGGGAATGCAACATTCTCACATGTGCGATCACCGACAGTGACAGTCAGTGAAGCTGACATGGGGCAGCATGCGGCAAGGAACACGTCGGTGGATTTCCTCGTGTCTCCGAAAAAATCCACACGACAGCGGACCCAGATCACATTTCGGCAGCGGACGAAAGTTGCCGGGGGCAATGTATTTCTGTTCCGACGGAAACACCAGGCTCTTGGCCGCGACATTCCATTGTGGCCGGTAACGATTCAGGGACGGAGGTTCAGCCGATGGTGTTCTGGGCGATGAGGGCGAGGGCCGAGGCGCCCGCGAGGATGAGGACGGCGATTCTGACCCGGCCCCCGTCGAGGAAGCGCCGTAGCGGTCCGGAGACCAGGAAACCCGCGATCAGGAAGGGGATCAGCAGTGCCCCGAAGGTCAGCGCCCGGAGTGGGAGCCTGTCCAGCACCGCCAGGACGATCAGCGACTGGACGGCGCCGAGCATGAAGAACATCCCCAGGGTGGCCCTGATCTGCGGCCCCTTGGCGTTCTGGTAGACCAGGGCCATCGGCGGCCCGCCGATTCCGGTCGCGGTGCCGGCGATCCCGGAGATGAAGCCCGCCCCCGTGACGGTCCGCCCGGTGCGCGGCACGCTCACCACCCAGGCGGTGAGACCGACCGCGACCAGCACCATCATCCCGACGAGCAGGCCCAGCGCCCGGGTGGAGACCTGGACGACGACCAGGCCGCCGAGGAGGCTGCCCGGCACCCTGCCCAGGAGCGCGAAGCCCAGCCCCCGCCAGTCCACCTTGCGCCACTCGGTGGCCAGCGTGAACATCGGCATCACCGCGCTCACCACCTGGACGGCCCCCGGCACGACCCCGGGGTTGAGCAGCATGACCACCGGCGCCGCCACGATCCCCACTCCGAAGCCGACCGCCCCCTGCACGATCGCCCCGACGAACACCGCCAGTCCCACCGCGCAGAGCAGGAACACCTCATGGTTCATGAGTGTGACCGTACGGCCTGCGCCGCCGAGCCGGGCGACCGGCCGCCTGCCACCAGGCGGAGGCGGGCGGGCGCGCGGCCCGCCGAACCGGCGAAGGAGGCCCGGCGGAGAGGGTGACGTCTTCCGGGAGCACGGAGCCGCCCGGCGGGATGATGTTCCCGCCGGGCGGTCGTCGTCCGGGGTCTCCCCCGATGTGGGCGGGGCCCCCGTGGACCCCGCCCGCCCTCGTTCAGCTCTTGGCCAGCAGGGAGCGCAGGACGTACTGCATGATGCCTCCGTGGCGGTAGTAGTCCGCCTCTCCGGGGGTGTCGATGCGTACGACCGCCTGGAACTCCCTGTCGCCGGCCCTGACCGTGACGGTCCGCGGCACGACGCCCTCGTTGAGCCGCTCCACCCCGGTGATGTCGAAGGTCTCCTCGCCGGTCAGGCCCAGTGACTCAGCCGTCTCGCCCTCGGGGAACTGCAGCGGCAGCACCCCCATGCCGATGAGGTTGGAGCGGTGGATGCGCTCGTAGGACTCGGCGATCACGGCGCGGACGCCGAGCAGCGCGGTGCCCTTGGCCGCCCAGTCACGGGAGGAGCCCGAGCCGTACTCCTTGCCGGCCAGGATGACGAGCGGGACGCCCGCGGCCTGGTAGTTGGCGGAGGCGTCGTAGATGAAGGACTGCGGGCCTCCGTCGAGGGTGAAGTCACGGGTGTAACCGCCCTCCACCCCGTCGAGGAGCAGGTTCCTCAGCCGGATGTTGGCGAAGGTGCCGCGGATCATCACCTCGTGGTTGCCTCGGCGGGAGCCGTAGGAGTTGAAGTCCCCGACCTTGACGCCGTGCTGCCGGAGGTAGTCGGCGGCGGGGGTGCCGACCTTGATGGCCCCGGCCGGGGAGATGTGGTCGGTGGTGACCGAGTCGCCCAGCTTGGCCAGCACCCGCGCGCCGGTGATGTCGGTGACCGGCTGCGGCTGCGGGGGCATGCCGTCGAAGTAGGGGGCCTTGCGGACGTAGGTCGAGGCCGGGTCCCAGTCGAAGGTGTTGCCTGTGGGGATCGGCAGCGACCGCCAGGTCTCGTCGCCCTCGAACACGTCGGCGTAGTCGCGCAGGAACATGTCCTGGTCGATCGAGGAGGCGACGACCGCCGAGACCTCCTCGGGCGAGGGCCAGATGTCGGCGAGGAACACCGGCTCGCCGTCGGCCCCGATGCCCAGCGGCTCGGTGCTCAGGTCGATGTCCATGGTGCCCGCGAGGGCGTAGGCGACGACCAGCGGCGGCGAGGCGAGGTAGTTCATCTTGACGTCGGGGCTGATCCGGCCCTCGAAGTTGCGGTTGCCGGACAGCACCGCGGTGACCGCGAGGTCGTTGGCCTGGATGGCGGCGGAGATCTCCTCCTGCAGCGGGCCTGAGTTGCCGATGCAGGTGGTGCAGCCGTAGCCGACCAGGTTGAAGCCGATCTTGTCGAGGTACGGCTGGAGGCCGGCTCGGTCGAAGTAGCCGGTGACGACCTGCGAACCCGGGGCCAGCGAGGTCTTCACCCATGGCTTGCGGGTCAGGCCCTTGTCCACCGCGTTCTTGGCCAGCAGCGCGGCGCCCATCATGACGTACGGGTTGGAGGTGTTGGTGCAACTGGTGATGGCCGCGATGGTCACCACACCGTGGTCGATCTCAAAGCCGGTGCCGTCGGAGAGCGTGACCTGGACCGGCCGGTACGGGCGATCGCCGTTGAGGTCGGCGGCGTGCGGCCGGTCGGCGTTGCCGCCGTGGGAGATCGCCGGGGAGTCGGAGGCCGGGAACGACTCGTCGGACGACTCGTCGGTCGGGCCCTGGATGCTCGGGGTGTAGTCCTTGACGGCGGCGCGCCAGGCCCGCTTGGCGTCGGAGAGCGCGATGCGGTCCTGCGGGCGCTTGGGGCCGGCGATGGACGGGACGACCGTGGACAGGTCCAGCTCGATGTACTCGGAGAAGACCGGCTCCTCGGCCGCCGGGTCCAGCCAGAGGCCCTGGGCCCTGGCGTAGGACTCCACCAGCGCGACCTGCTCCTCGGAGCGGCCGGTGAGCCGGAGGTAGCCGATGGTCTCGCCGTCGATCGGGAAGATCGCGCAGGTCGAGCCGAACTCGGGGCTCATGTTGCCGATCGTGGCCCGGTTGGCCAGCGGCACGCTGGACACGCCCTCGCCGTAGAACTCCACGAACTTGCCGACGACGCCGTGCTTGCGCAGCATCTCGGTGATCGTGAGCACCAGGTCGGTGGCGGTGGCCCCGGCGGGGAGCTTGCCGGTCAGCTTGAAGCCGACCACGCGCGGGATCAGCATGGAGATCGGCTGGCCGAGCATCGCGGCCTCGGCCTCGATGCCGCCGACGCCCCAGCCGAGGACGCCGATGCCGTTCTCCATGGTGGTGTGGGAGTCGGTGCCGACGCAGGTGTCGGGGTAGGCCTTGCCGTCGCGGATCATCACCACGCGGGCCAGGTGCTCGATGTTCACCTGGTGCACGATGCCGGTGCCCGGGGGGACGACCTTGAACTCGTCGAAGGCGGTCTGGCCCCAGCGCAGGAACTGGTAGCGCTCGCGGTTGCGCTCGTACTCCCGGTCGACGTTGCGCTGGAAGGAGTCCGCCCCGCCGAAGAAGTCGACGATCACCGAGTGGTCGATGACCATCTCGGCCGGCGCGAGCGGGTTGATCTTGGCGGGGTCGCCGCCGAGGTCGCGTACGGCCTCGCGCATGGTGGCCAGGTCCACGACGCAGGGCACCCCGGTGAAGTCCTGCATGATCACGCGGGCCGGGGTGAACTGGATCTCCACGCTGGGCGCGGCCGCCGGGTCCCACTGGCCGAGGGCGCGGATGTGGTCGGCGGTGATGTTCGCGCCGTCCTCGGTACGGAGCAGGTTCTCCAAGAGGATCTTCAGGCTGTATGGGAGACGTCCCGACCCCTCGACGGCGTCCAGCCGGTAGATCTCATATTCCGCGTCACCGACGCGGAGCGTGTCACGGCTGCCGAAGCTGTTCGCGGACACGATTCGCCTCCCTTATCACCCGGTTGTCTGGCGCACCCACATAAAAGGCACATCTGAATCCTGCCGCACCACCGGAGCGCCCACGTCGATGAGGTATGCCTAACCGACGGGTCTTCCACAGGCTGCAGCGGATGTCTCGACATCAAGATATCGCGGAATATATCTCGACATCAAGTTACTCTTCAGTAAATTCAGGACCGCACAGAACGCTCAGGCCTGCACAAGCCGGAAGTACAGCAACCCGACGACGACGACGGAGAGGACCGGGGCCAGAAACTTCTGCTCGAAGGCGCGGCCCGTCTTGATGCCGATCTTCCACGGCAGCAGCCAGCGCTGCCTCATCGGCCACAGCACCGGGCACCCCTGTTCCGTGCAGCAGTCCCCCACGACGTGCACCAGGCAGCCGACCGCGACGGCCACCCCCAGCCAGGCATAGCCCACGTGGTCATTGCGGAACACCGCGAACAGCCCGATCGTCAGGCCGATGTTGACCATCGCCGAGGCGAACTTCTTGCCCGGGACGCCGACGCCGACGGCCCGCAGCGCCAGGCCGATGAGGAGCAGGACCATGACGTCCCGGCCGATCGGATAGGTGCTCGCGAGATAGTGGGCGCCGAACCCGGCCCCGATCGCGAACAGCAGCGAGTGGGTGGCGTGGCGGTGACCTCCGCTCAGCCACGCGACGGCCTTGCTCAGCCCCCAGGTGATCGGGCCGAAGGTCTGGGCGATCGTCGCGCTGGGGTGGTCCAGGTCCGGCAGCATCGCGGCACCCGCGCAGATCAGCGCTCCGGCGATGAACTCGGCGGGGGTGAGCGCGTGCACCATGACGCCGGTCTCTATGAACCTGGAGGACTCCGTGAGCAGCGGCAGGGCGGCCAGCGTCGGCGCCACCCCGAGCCAGGCCACCGCCCCCGTCAGCGCGTGCGTGTGCCCCATCATTGGCCAAACACTCCCATCATGATCACGCTGGGCGACTGTACGGCAAAGCCCGACTTAAGCAGAGGACCGTGCCATTCTGCACCACCGGCGCGTCGTTCCGGCGAGATCAATCTGACACATGAGAGCCATTCGTTTTTGCTGGATTCCGGGATTACCCGCACGCGCCGGGCACCCGCCGTACGCGCCGACGCCAGACCGCTCCGGCGGAGCCTGAGACCACACCCCGGATCTTCGGGGCCATGCGCCGGGCGAGGTGACCGCCGGGAGGTACGGCCGGCGGTACGCGGGGATCCGGCAGCTGGAACGTTCCCGTACCGCGAGAGCACCGGACGGGCGGTCGCAGAGGCCGACACCCAGGACGGGCCGGGTGCCGGCGATGGGACATCGGCGCGGCGCACCTGGCCGACCTGCGGGAACCTCCGACGGGAGGGCGTCCGCCAACGCCCGCCGTGCGAGAGGTTCACCGAAAAATCTCCGGCCAATCCCGTCTCGCGCCTTAGAAATAACAGACGGGACCGTTCCGCACCGAAAGCACCCCCCAGCCCTTCCGGCACGGAACGAATCCCGTCTATGTCCTTTGTAACGTGCAGGTCTCGGTACTTGTTCCAGATTCGGCCGAGAATTACGTGATCTACGTCACTTTTTTGTCGAGTCATGGAATGACCACTCTCCGCGACCGCCGAAAGGCGGGACGGAGTCGTCGCATGAGGGTTGTCGTTAGAATGTTCTCGATATATCTTTGAAGCATCGAGAGCGATCGAAGGACGATCGCCATGAGGGAGGCACCGTGACTTCCGCAGAAGCGATGGGCGGCCCCTGGGCCCACGCCAACCCCCACGAGATCCGGCGCCGGTTGAAGCGGGCCGCGCGGGAGACCCTCAGAGGCATGGCCGCCGACTGGCGGCACGGGGCCCCGGGGCCGCACGAGCACGGCCCCCACGACCACGGCCCGCACGGTTTCGGTCCACACGAGCACCGGCACAGGGAGCGGCGCGGCGGGTCCTTCCCCGGCGGCGCCTTCCCCTGGGACTTCGGCCGCGGCGGCCCGTTCGGCAGGGGTGGCCCGTTCGGCGGCGGCGGTCCCTTCGGCGGGGGAGGCCCGTTCGGGCGGGGGCGCAAGGCCAAGCGGGGCGACGTCCGCGCCGCGATCCTCGCCCTGCTCTCCGAGGAGCCGCGGAACGGTTACCAGATCATCCAGGAGATCGCCCAGCGCAGCCAGGGCGGGTGGAAGCCCAGCCCGGGCGCGGTCTACCCGGCGCTCCAGCAGCTCACCGACGAGGGCCTGGTCCTGTCCGAGGAGAGCGACGGCCGCAAGTCCTTCCGGCTCACCGAGGCGGGCCTGGTCTACGTGGCCGAGCACCCCGACGAGGTGCGTGCCCCCTGGGAGGAGATGACGCCCGACATCGGCGACAGCACCTGGGAGCTGATGGACCTGGCCCGCCAGTCGGGGTTCGCCATGCTCCAGGTTCTGCAGACCGGGAGCGAGGCGCAGATCCGGCAGGCCAGGCAGATCATGATCGAGACGCGCCGCGGTCTCTACCGGATCCTGGCCGACGGCGACCCCGGCGAGGAGTGACCCCACGATGACGTCCCCAGACGATCTCCGCATCGGAGACGCCGAGCGCGACGCGGCCATGACGGCCCTGCGTGAGCACTACGCGCAGGGCCGGCTGACCCACGAGGAGCTCGGCGAACGCCTCGAACTGGTCCTGTCCGCGCGGACCGGACGCGACCTGGCCCTGGCGGGCGCCGACCTCCCCGACCTGTACGGCTCCCACCCCGGCCGGCCGGAGGGCCCCGGCGGGGCCATGGGCGACGGGGAGAGCGTGTGGCCGCCCTGGGCCGGTCGTGCCGGACCCGGGGAGTGGCGTGGAGCGCGCGGGCGCCGGCACCACCTCGCCGAGGCGCACGCCCGGCGGCTCGGCCGCCGCGTCAGGTGGCCGGCCGGGGGAGAGACTCCCTGAGCCGCCGCATCTCCCCCGCGATCCGATCCAGCGTCCAGTGGGCGTTCAGCCCGCTGGGGTTGGGGAGCACCCAGACCGCCGCGTCGCCGATCCCGGTCTCCTGAGGTCCGATGGCCGCCCTGGGCCGCCCGAACGCCGTCCGGTAGGCGGTCACCCCCGCCACCGCCAGCACCCGGGGCCGAACCTCGGCGACCAGCCGCGCCAGCCGTGCGCCTCCCTCGCGGAACTCCTCGGGGGACAGTTCCGCCGCCTGCGCGGTGGCCCGCGCGGCCACGTTGGTGATCCCCAGCCCGTAGGAGGGCAGCTCCCACTGTTCCGCCGGAGCGAACAGCCGGGGGGTGAAACCCGAGCGGTACAGCGCGGGCCAGAAGCGGTTGCCGGGGCGGGCGAAGTGGTGCCCGGTGGCCGCCGAGTAGAGGCCCGGGTTGATGCCGCAGAACAGCACGTCCAGGGACGGCCCGAGCACGTCGTCGATCGTCCGGTCCGCGGCCGCGTCGAGCTCGGCCCTGGTCGGCGGCGCGGTCCGCGCCGGAGGTACGGGGTCCGCCGGAGGTACGGGGTTAGCCGGAGGCATGGGGGAAACCTAACCCATCTCCTCCAGTTTGCGCCCCTTGGTCTCCCGCACCTTGAACCACACGAAGACCAGCGACAGCGCGGCGAAGAAGGCGTAGCCCACATAGGCTCCGGCCAGGCTCCACTTGGCCAGGGACGGGAACGAGACGGTGATCAGCCAGTTGGCCACCCACTGGGCCGCGGCGGCCACCGAGAGCGCGGCGGCCCTGATCCGGTTGGGGAACATCTCGCCGAGCAGCACCCAGACCACGACACCCCACGACAGCGCGAAGAACAGCACGAAGACGTGCGCGGCGACCAGGGCGACGGCCCCCTGCGTCGAGGGCAGCCTGACCGTGTCCCCGCTGGGGATGCCCGCGCTGAACGCCCACGCGGCCACGCCGAGCGCGACCGTCATGCCGGCCGAGCCGATCAGCAACAGCGGCCTGCGGCCGATCCGGTCGACCAGCGCGATGGCGATGAAGGTGCCGACGATGTTGATGATCGAGGTGGAGAAGCTGATCAGCAGCGAGTCGCTCTGGTTGATGCCGACCGACTGCCACAGCGACGCCGAGTAGTAGAAGATGACGTTGATGCCGGAAAGCTGCTGGAAGACCGAGAGCAGGATGCCGATCCAGACGATCGGCAGCAGCCCGAACGACGGGCCGCGCAGATCGCGCAGCGTCGGCCGGCGCTCGCTGCGCAGCGAGTTCTCGATCTCCCTCAGCCGCTCGTCCAGGTCGACGCCCTCGCCTTCGACCTCCCTGAGCACCAGGCGCGCCGTCTCCGTCCTCCCCACCGCGACGAGGAACCTCGGCGACTCGGGGATGATGGTCGAGAAAAGCAGATAGAGCAGAGCCGGTACGAGACAGGCGCCGAGCATCCACTGCCAGGCCTCCAGGCCGAGCAGTCTGTTGTTGACGTTGCCCCCGGCGAGTTGCGCGATCGCGTAGTTGACGAGCTGGGAGACCGCGATGCCCAGCACGATCGCGAGCTGCTGGAAGGAGCCCAGCCGTCCCCGGTAGGCGGGCGGTGCGACCTCGGCGATGTAGGCGGGGCCGATCACCGAGGCCATGCCGATTCCGACGCCGGCCAGCACGCGCCAGAAGGCCAGGTCCCAGATCGCGAACGGCAGGGCCTGGCCGATGGAGCTGACCGCGAAGAGCAGCGCGGCCACCTGCATCGTCCTGGTACGTCCCCAGCGGTCGGCTATGCGCCCGGCGATCCACGCACCGATCGCCGACCCCAGCAGCGCGATCGCGACGACGAACCCGATCTGGACCGGGCCGACGCCGAAGTGCCGCTGAATACCGGTGACGGCGCCGTTGATGACGGCGCTGTCATAGCCGAAGAGGAAACCGCCGATCGCAGCCGCGGCCGTGATGAAGACGACGTGCCCCAGGTTCTCACTGGAGGTGCCCGATGGGGTGGTACCGGCCATGACAGTCCTTTCCCCGAAACACACATGCGTAACAGGGCCGCTTCCACGAGGTCGCCCCGTTCCCGATCATGGTGTCGCCTCTGCTCTGAACTGCGGAAACTCAGTTTCTCCCCTAGGGTGAGTGTCTCATGGTGGTCGAATGAGGACTCGGTGTGGTCATCCGGCCACCACCCTCGGGAAGGTGGAGCGCCGGAACCGGTCGTGGCCGGCGGGACACCCGGCTACCGTTGGGTCGCGACCACGGCCCGGCGGCCTGGCTCTCGGGAGGAGCGGCACCCGGCGACCCGCTCCGTCACCCGCGGGAGAACCTCAGGAGAACCTCATGGGAAAGCCCGTTCCGGACTGCGGACAGTGCACTGGAACAGGCAAGATCACCTATGAACGACCCAGAAAACAGGAAGACGGATCGGTTATATGGGTGAAGTCCCCAGAGAATTGCCACATATGCGGCGGGAGCGGGAAGTGTACGTAGCCGAAGGCGCGCACCACTGCGAGCTGCCGTGCCGATGGTGCGACGGCGACGGAACCTGGGCTCCGGAGAAACCCCGCGTCCAGGAGAACGGAGAGATCGTCTTCGTCCGGGTGACCGAGGAGTGCCGGATGTGCATGGGAACCGGGCAGTGCATGCACGCCCACGCCGGAGACCGGACCGGCGAGCCGGAGACGTAGAGACCGCGGGCGGGAGAACCGGAGGGACGGGAGACGGCGGCCTGGCCGGATGACCCGGCCGGCGGACCACGGGCGAAAGCCCCCTCACCGGCCTTACCAGCGCAGAATCGCGGCGACCCCGTCGAACTCGGCGAGCGTCTCCGCGGCCTCACCGTCCAGGACGATCACCTCGGCGTCGATGTCCAGGGCCCGCTCGATCATCCGCTCCCCCATCGTGGGCTCCCGCACGAGCGTCCGCGGCGACTCCCCCTCCGCGACCACCTCCGGCGGGTAGAGGCGCCCGTCGGCCGCGCGGGTGCCGCTCCACTCGCGGGACTCGTCCAGCAACAGCTGCGACACCCTGCTCTCGTTCAGCGCGGCGAGCACCGGTCCCAGGCCCAGGGCGCCCTGCCCGCCGGACAGCGCGGCGTCCTTGACCCGGTTCACCAGCCCCACACCGTGCCGGGTCCTGGCGGCCAGCAGCTGAGGCTCCACGTACTCAGCGAGCTTCGACGGAGGCAGCGAGTCCACCACCGCGTCGACCTGGATGACGTCGCCGCTCACCGCCGGCGCCGCCATCTCGGTCAGCTGGACGTCCCCGAGCAGCACGATCGTCTGCCAGCCCCGGCCGCCGGCCTCCTCGGTCACCCGGGACCCGGCGGCGCGCAGGTGCCTGGCGAGGTTCTCCCCGACGCGCCGCTCGAACTTGTCCCGGTGCGTCGCGGCCTGCCGGGCCAGCTCCGAGGACGCGGGACCGCGCATCTGCTTCCAGTCCTCCGAGACGATCTCGAAGGGGGTCCTGCCGATGTCCTCGGCCAGGCCGTACCGATAGTCGATCATGCGTAGCCCGTCGCGGGACAGGACGACGAGCCCGGCGGGCGGCGCGGCCTCGACCATGTTGACCAGCGGGCGCACGTAGGCCGTCGACTCCATCACGATCTGGTCGGCGACCGGCAGCTGGAAGGAGAAGGCCCGGACCTCGCCGTCACCGGCCGGGACGAACATCACCCGGCCCAGCCCCGACTCCGACGGGTCGAGCAGCTGCCGGAAGTCGGGTTCCAGCTCCTCCAGCCGCTTGAGCACGGCCATCCGCCGCGCGCGGTCCGGATCCGCCGCCACCCGCTCCCGCAGGGCGGACAACTCGTTGCCGAAGCGGATCCGCCATGCGGGCCGGACCGACGACTCCTCCCGTGGGGAGGCGGTCACGTAGAACGACAGCACCCCCAGCGCGTCGCTCATGGAGACGACCTCTCGCAGCGCCGCACGATCGAAATGCCGGAATTCCACGACGTCCCCCCTGGTGGTTCGAATCTCCACACTAGGGAGCGGGACGGAGGGGACCATCGTCGCAATCGGTAATATGCCCTCCTTCTTCACCGGTCTTTACCCGGGAATCACAGACGCGGGTCCACCGGCTCGGACTCCAGCGCCAGAATCGCGAAGACGGCCTCGTGCACCCGCCAGAGCGGCTCGCCCTCGGTCAGCCTCGACAACGCCTCCAACCCCAGGGCGTGCTCGCGCAGGGCGAGCGAGCGCTTGCGGCCCAGCGAGCGGCGGCGCAGGATCTCCAGGCTCTCGGTGTAGTCGGGGCCGTAGATGATCCGCAGATACTCCTGCCCGCGCACCTTGATCCCCGGCTGCACCCGGGTCCCGCGGCCGGCCTCACCCGGCCGCGCCTCCGTCACCCGCGCCTCCGCCGCCTCCGTGGGATCGGCGCCGCCCTCCCCCGTCCAGGCCGGCCGGTCCAGCGGCTTGACCACCATGCCCTCCCCACCGGCGGCGGTGAGCGCCGACCACCAGGCCGTCGCCGCGTCCCTGGACTCCGGTACGGCCAGGTCCACGAACACGTGCCGGGTGGGCGCGACAAGCGGGTCGTCAAGCCGGGAGAGCATCTCCAGATGCCAGGAGTGCGGCTCGTGCACGGCGGTCGCCCGCCCCTCACAGGCCAGGATCTGGAACGGCGCCAGCCGTACCCCGTCCAGGCCGGAGACCGGCCAGCAGTAACGCGCATAGGCGTCCCTGAACCGGGCAGCGTTGACATGGCGGCGGCGGGTGCGGCCCAACAGATCGCCCACATCCACTCCGCGCCCGGCCGCCGCCTCCAGCAGGGCGACGGCCTCGGGCAGCGCGGTGCGGGCCGCGGCGCCCACCGCCGCGTACTGGCTGCGAATCAGCCCCTCCGCCTTGGCCGACCAGGGCAGCAACTCGCAGTCCAGGACGAGCCAGTCCGATCCCAGCTCGTCCATGAGCGGCGCGCACGCCCGCCTGAGCCGGTCCACCAGCTCGGTGGTGTCGTCGAAGAAGGGCCTGCCCGTCCGGGTGTGGACCACCCCGGCGGTCCCGTCGGTGACCCCGAACCGCGCCGCCGCGACCCTCGGGTCCCTTGCCAGTACGGCCACCGCCCGCGACCCCATGTGCTTCTCCTCGCACACGACCCGGCCGACCCCGGCGGCCGCGAACTCGGCGAACGCCTCGGCCGGGTGCTCCAGGTAGCCGTCGAGCCCGGAGGTCTCCGGCGGCGCCATCGTGGGCGGCAGGTAGACCAGCCAGCGCGGATCGACCGCGAACCGGCTCATGATCTCCAACGCGGCGGCCGAGTTCTCCTCCCGGACCTTGATGCGTCCACCGCCGTACCGCACCTCGATGTGCCTGGTGCCCCGGACGTCCTCGATGGAGAGCACACCGGGTTCGCGGTGGCCGGGGGCGGTGAGCGGCCTGGCCGGCTCGTACCAGACCCGCTCCGCGGGCACCGAGACGATCTCCCGCTCCGGATAGCGCAGCGCGGTCAGCCGCCCGCCGAACACCACCCCGGTGTCGAGGCAGATCGTGTTGTTGATCCACTCGGGCTCGGGGACCGGGGTGTGACCGTAGACGACCATGGCCCGGCCGCGATACTCCCCCGCCCAGGGGTAACGCACCGGCAGACCGTACTCGTCGGTCTCGCCGGTGGTGTCGCCGTACAGCGCGAAGGAGCGCACCCGGCCGGAGGCGCGGCCGTGGTACGCCTCCTTCAGCCCGGCGTGCGCCACGACAAGCCCGCCCCCGTCGAGCTGGTAGTGACTGATCAGGCCGTCCATGAAGATCAGCGCGGCCTTGCGGAACTCCTCGGGGCAGGCGTCGAACTGGTCCAGGGACTCCCGCAGCCCGTGGGCGACCTTGACCTTGCGCCCGTTGAGCGCGCGGGCCAGCCTCTGCTCGTGGTTACCCGAGACGCACAGGGCCGTCCCGGCCTCGACCATCCCCATGACCAGGCGGAGCACGCCCGGCGAGTCCGGCCCCCGGTCCACG
The DNA here is from genome assembly GCF_040614315.1 of Streptosporangium sp. NPDC006007. Lineage (NCBI taxonomy): Bacteria > Bacillati > Actinomycetota > Actinomycetes > Streptosporangiales > Streptosporangiaceae > Streptosporangium > Streptosporangium sp. NPDC006007. The sequence continues at coordinate 197,952 of NZ_JBEXUG010000002.1, forward strand.
AGGTCACCGACGAAGACCGCCGTCCGGCCCTCGGGGTGGGCCGCGCCGGCGCCGCCGGGATCGACCTCCCAGCCCAGGCCGCGCAGCAGCGTCTCCAGTTCGGCGCGGCAGCCGTGCACGTCGCCGACGATGTCGAACGGCCCCGCAAGCTCGCGCCGGTCGGTCCAGGCCCGCTCCCGGGCGACCACGGCGGCCTCGATCTCCTCGACCCCGCGCAGCACGTGGACCCGCCGGAAGCCGTCCCGGGAGATCTTTCCCATGGACCGCCTCAGCTCCTTGCACTGCCGCCGGACCACGTGCGGCCCGAAGGCCCGGTCGGGTCTGTCCGCGTTGCGGTCGATCGCCACCCGCTCGGGCACGTCCAGGACGATCGCGTCGACCAGCACGTCGTGTGACCTGGCCAGGTCGATCAGCCTCTTCCGCGCCTCCCACTGGACGTTGGTGGCGTCCACCACGGTCAGCAGTCCCCGTCGCAGGCGGGTGGCGACGATGTAGTTGAGCACGTCGAAGGCGTCGGGGGTGGCGGACTGATCGTTCTCGTCGTCGGCGATCAGGCCCCGGCAGAAGTCGGAGGAGATCACCTGGGTCGGTGTGAAGTGCCTGCGGGCGAAGGTCGACTTCCCGCTGCCCGACACCCCCACGAGCACGACCAGCGACATCTCCGGCACCGCGATGTCAACCATTTCCGCCTCCCTCTCCTGCGGCGCCCCGGGTCTCCTCCCCGCCGCCTCCGGTGTCCCCGCCGTCCCCGACGGCGAACAGGGCCATCTGGGTGGGTGGCCCCACCCGCGGGTCGTCGTCGCCGACCGGGCGAAACGCGACACGGTAGCCGTACTCGTCGCAGACCCTCGCCGCCCACGCCCGGAACTCGGCCCGGGTCCACTCGAAACGGTGGTCGGGGTGACGCATGCCGTCCAGAAACTCGTAACGCACGTTGTACTCGGCGTTGGGGGTCGTCACGATCACGTTTCCCGGCCGGGCGGCGCCGAAGACGACCCGCTCCAGCGCGCCCAGCCGAGGCGGATCGACGTGCTCGACCACCTCCATGAGCACGGCTGCGTCATATCCGGCGAACCGCTCGTCGGTGTAGGTCAGCGCGCCCTGGAACAGCTCCAGCCGCTCCCGCCGCCGGTCGGGCATCCGGTCGAGCCTCAGCCGCCTGGCCGCGAGGGCCAGCGCCCGCGCCGACACGTCCGCGCCCGCCACCTTCGTCAGCCCCGGCCTGCCCAGCAGTTCCCCGACCAGCTGCCCCGACCCGCACCCCAGGTCGATGACCGTGCGCGCGCCCAGCTCCTCCAGCGCGCCGAGCACCGCCTCGCGCCGCAGGACGTTCAGGGGCCGCCTGGGCACCTCCCCCGCCTGCCCGGAGCCGGAAACGGCGCCGGAGCCGGGCTCAAGCCCGGAGACGGGTTCGGGGACGGGCGCCGGTTCGGGAACAGAGCCGGGGACGGGCTCGGCGGTGGACTCGGGGCCGGAAGCGATCCGGGACGCCGAGACGGCCTCGGAGCCGGCGGCGGGCATCGGGGAGTCCTCCTCGACCGGGGGGTCGAGGTCCTCCTCCACATCGTCGCCCAGCTCGGCCAGGCGGGCGAAGGCGGCGCGGGTGAGTGCCCGGCTGCGGCCCAGGTAGCGGCGGGTGATCAGGCTCCTCTCCGGGTGGCCCGCCAGCCAGGACTCACCCGCCCTGATCAGCTTGTCCACCTCGTCGGACGCGACCCAGTAGTGCTTGGAGTCGTCGAGCACCGGGAGCAGCACGTACAGGTGGTTGAGCGCGTCGGCCAGCCGGACCTCACCGCGCAGCGACAGCCGGACGTAGCGCGAGTCACCCCATTCCGGAAACCCCTCGTCCAGCGGTACGGCATCCGCCCCGACCGCCCAGCCGAGCGGTTCGAACAGCCGGTGCGCCAGGTCCGGGCCGCCCCCGCACGGCAGTACGGGCAGTGTGATCTCCAGTGGGATCGGCCCGGCGGCCAGCTCGGGACGGCTGCGGCAGTGCCCGGCGCGCGCCGTGCGGAACACCTCCGCCAGCGCGACCGCCAGCAGCGACGACGCGGCGTAGGGCCGGTCGTTGACGTACTGCCCCAGCGCGTGGTCGGGCGTGGACCGGCCGCGAGAGCGCGCCAGGCCGATCGGGTCGACGTCGAGCAGCAGCGCCGCGGTGCAGCGCTCCTCGCCCGCCTCCGGGTAGAAGACCCTGGCCACGCCGTACGACTGGGCGAACTCCTGAATCCGGTCCGGATGCTTGTGCAGCAGGAATCCGAGATCCGTGGCCGGCCGCAGGGTCGTGGAGATCGTGAGCAACACCTGGCTCAGTCTGCCTGATGTCCGATCTACCCGGCCATGGGTTATTGATGACTTGACGGAGATGAACGTCATTATCCGGGCACTACGGACGGCATCCGTAGAAAGCCAACGGCGTGGCGGGGACACTTGCTAGCGTTCGGACCTCCGGTGCGCCACGTGACGGGTCGAGCACTCCCCGCGATCGCCCGGTGCAGCCGAGGAGGTGGCCCCATGCCGACGACGACGGACCGTCCCATCGCCCGCCGCGCCCGCGAACCCGGCACCCCGCCCCGGTCCGTCATCGCTCTCGCGTGGGTCGCGCTCGTCACCGGGACCGGCGTCGCGATCTGGCTGCTGCCCGCCAAGCCGGACGAGCACCTGGCCCGCCCCGCGCCCCCCGCGGCCGCCACGGCGCCCCCCTCACCGGCCACCCGGCCCGCCAGCCGGCCCGCCGACAGGCCGTCCGGACGGATCGCCCGCCCGTCGGGGTTCGTGACCTTCGTGAACGCGGCCCGTGCCCCGCTCCCTCCGCTGCCCAGGCCCGCCAGGCGGGGCCGTGTCCGCTGGTTCACCCTCGGACACCTCACCGCCGGACCGGGCGGCTGTACCCCCGGCTGGGCGGGGCCGGGGAGGCGAGGGGGCGTCCCCGGCCCCGCCCGGCTGGGCCGCCTGCGCGCGGCGGGCGGCGACGCCGGGCTGGTCTTCGGCGGCCCCGTCGGGCGCGAACTGGCCGCCGCCTGCACCGACCCCGGCCGTCTTCTCAACGCCTACCGGCAGGCGGTCGACACCTTCGGCGCCGGCTACATCGACTTCGAGATCCGGGGTCCGGCCGACGGGGAGACCGTACTGCGCCGCGCGAGTGCGATCGCGGCCCTCCAGCGGGAGGCAGCCGCCGGGGGCCGTCCCCTCACGGTGAGCTTCACCCTGCCGGTGACCGGCGCCGGGCTGACCCGCGGCGACCAGGAGATGCTCCGCACCACCAGGGAGGGCGGCGCCGAGATCACCACGGTCAACCTCCTGGTCCCGATCCAGGACGGGGCCGCCGGACGGCCCCGCCTGCGTTCGGTCGCCTCGGCCGTCCGCACCGCCCACCCTCAGATCGCCCGATCCCTGGGCGGCTCCACCTCCTGGCGCCGGGTCGCCCTCACCCCCGTCCTGACCGGCCCCCGCGACCTCGACATGGCCGACGCCCGCAGACTCGCCGCCTTCACCAGCCGTAACGGACTGGCCTGGCTCTCCACCCGGGGCGCCACCCCCACCACCGGCGTGACACGTCTCCTCGCCGACATCGCCCGCTAGAGATGGCAGCGCATCCCGCGGCCAAAGGCTAGACCGCGTCCCTGACCAGCAGGGTCACGCACTCCACGTGGTGGGTCATCGGGAACACATCAAATTTCCGTTTTCCCAGCTCAGATAGAGGACAGTGACTCACGATCAAGCGCCGTGCGCATCTGATGCGCATTGATCTTCGACCACGCCGCCTCAATCTCTCCGTGCGCGCCGGGAGCAAGGTGCGCATACCGAAGAGTCGTCTGGTACGAAGCATGGCCCAGGAGGTCCTTGACCCTGTAGAGATCGACCCCGGCCTGCACGAGCCAGCTCGCCGCTGTGTGCCGACAGTCGTGCGGGTCATACCTCGGCACCGGCTCGACCCGCTGGGCGGCAGGGAGCCCTCGGTTCTCGCGGATCTTCTCGTTCGCCGCGTCGATCGCCTCATACCAGACGACTCGCCAGTTCGCCCCTGACAGCAGTGCCCGCTCCTCGGCCTTCGGTGACCGGCGCCGCGTCACGAACACGAAGGCGTCCCGGCCTCGCTCGGCAATGAGCGGGGCCATCCGCTCCAGCACCCAGCGGGGCACCGGCACCTCACGCCGGGAAGAGGAGTTCTTCGGGTACTCCTTCCACTTCCCGCGCTGGGAGACGACTCCGCAGATCGAGACCTTCCCGCGCAACCAGTCGATCGGGTTGCCCGTCTCGTCGTCGCGCTCGGCGCCGCAGACGCCGGCGGCCTCGCCCCACCGAGGCCCGGCGTAGCACATGAGGTCGGTCATCACGCCATGCCCCTCGGGCAGCTCGGCGACGATCGCGGCGACCTGATCCGGGGTGAACCATGACGGGAGCTTCGCCACGGTCGCGGGCAGGGCAACCTTCTGGCACGGCGATGCCTGGATGACCCCCTCCAGGGCGGCGTCGCCGAGCATGCTGGCCAGAAGGTTGTACGATCGGCGGATCGCGTACCGGCCGACACCCTGCTTCTCCATCCGCCGCACCCACTCCTGGACGTTGATACGGCCGATATCACCCAGACGCCACTCCCTCCAGTAGGGCAGGATCCGCAACCGGAACTGGGCTTCGTCCCCGCGGCGGGTCTCGTCCTCGACGACGCGGGCTGGCCACCAGGTGGCGTACCACTCCCCTGCCGTGATCCGCCCGGCACGCGGATTGACCTTGTGACCCTGAGCGATTTTCGCCTCCTGCTCCTTCGCCCAAGACTGGACGACGGATTTCAGCTTGTCGGACTCAGTGATACGCCTCCCGCCCGGCAGGTCCACGGTGGCCTGCCAGAGACCGGACGGGAGCCTGCGATAGCGCGCCATCAGCCCTCCAGGGGTTGGGGAATGGGATCGGGTGAAGCTACTGCATGAGACGCATGAGCTGCGTGGCGTGCACGGCGATCCGCTGGGCGAGATCGAGCGCAATGAGGGACCGATCCACGCTGAGATGGATCACACCGGGCTCAATCTCAGCGACCGCCAGGCGAGATCCTGACACCTGGCGGACACGATGCATCCGTAGTTCGACGACCGGATCGGCTGCGGGGCCATCCGGACGCCAGTCGTACAGGGATGTGGTGTCGTCTCCGATGCTCTCCAGCGTGGGGATGAGCATCGGGTCGATCAGGGCAGGGTCGACGTAGGCGTAAATAAGGCCCTGAGCAGGTACTGCATGGATCATCACAGGGTCGGCTGCGACTGCTGCCATCGGCCTGTACTGGACTGTGTGCATGTTGCCCATCCGAGGCATCTAGTACGTATTCGCACAGGCGTCCGAGTATGCCTCCGGGGGTGATGACACATCACCCCAGTTAGCAAAGCGTAACTTTACAGTGACTCGTTACCGTCACTCTCGCCCGCGAGTCGATGCGCGAGACTCCGTGCGGTCTCGATCACGATCTGCCGATCGGAGTCGCTCAGGCCGGGGGGGATCTCGACTGTGACCCACTCCCCCTTGTCGACGTCGATCAACTCGACGCCGATCCACTGCGCGGCGGCCAGTCGCCTGATGAGCTCGACGTCAACGCCCATTCCCGCAGCTAGAGCACGGTATCGCCAGGGTTCTGGCGACCGAGGAACTCGGTTCTCCACTAGATGCTTGATCCACTGCGGCAGGAGTTCTTCGCCCGTTTCAGGATCCCGGGACCGCCTGGCCAACGAGAGATTCGAGACTCCAGCGCGCTCCATGTAGTCCTTGACGTACCTGCTGAGCCGGGCGCCGGTCCCAGTCCGGTGCTCACCCACAGTCCGCGTCCCCTCACGTATGCGGTGATGACCCACCACCGATTTGTTGCAACCTGTCCGTGTCTACACGCTACAAGCGCATGCAACAAGATGCTGACACTAAATCAATGCCCCTATTGATGCGACCAGGCGCGCCGAATCCGTGGACATCTGTGCGCTGCCACCGTATGGTGATGATGCATCACCACCGAGAAGTTCCCACGAGACCCCGGGAGGTACCAGCATGCCCGGCCGCCCACAGATGGTGCTGACGGACCGCGCCGAGCTGATTCGCCTGATCGACGCCCGCTTTACTTCGGCTGTCGACTTGGCTGCTACCAGCGGCGTCAACAGGCAAACCATTGGCTGGCTGCGTGGTGGTCATCGCAGCTCCACGAGCCGCAGATCGGCCGACGCCCTCGCCCGCGCCCTTGGTGTCCCCACCGCCGCCCTCTTCCGACCCTGGCATGGTGATGATTCATCACCATCTACTACGGAGCCCCTGCTCCTAAAGATCGGCGAGGTCGCCGACGCCCTCCGGTGCGGCGAGACCCACGTCTACCGACTCATCGCCGCCGGCGAGCTCGACACGACCGACGTCGCCACCCCTGGCAGCAGCAAGTCCAAGAGCCGCGTGCCGCGCGAGTCCTTGCACGCCTATGTACGGCGCCAGACCAGGAGCGCGCCGCGGCCGAACCGCTCGCCGGCTTCCACCCCCTGACCCCCACCCGATCCCGACGAAAGGACACCCATGACTGACCGAGCCGAGTACATCAAGGGCCTGCGCGCCCTGGCCGACATCCTGGAGGCCCACCCCGGACTACCGCTGCCCTACCAGGGCAGCAGCCCCCACTATGCCCGTCTGACCTTCTCCGACTTCCTGATCAGCAAAGACCCGCGCGCCAACATGGCCGCCGCCCGCCGCGCCCTCGGAGTCCCCATGGAGAAGGGGGACCACGGCGAGTACTTCGACCTGACCGGCACCCTGCACGGCCTGTACTTCAAGCTCACCGCGTTCCGGAAGGACGTGTGCGAGCGGGTCGTGACCGGCACCCGCGAGGTCGTGATCGAAGAGCCCGGCCCGGCGTCGGTCGCCGCCCTGCCGAAGGTTGCGCGGGTTCAGGTTGTCGAGGACGTCGAGTGGCGCTGCCACCCGCTTCTCGCCAGCGACGTGGAGCAGGTTCCGGCGGTGGCCCAGTGAGCGCCCCCGCCACCTGCCGGCCCGGTTTCACCCGCGCCCAGGTCGACCAGCTCCTGCAGCCCATCCACACCAACCGCGTCCTGCGCGACGGCAAGGGCCACTCCCACGTCTCCCAGCAGGACGTCCTCGCCCATCTCACCCGGATCTTCGGCTTCGGAAACTGGGACATCGACGTCCGCAACATCGAGCTCGTCTTCGAGACCGAGCGATTGAAGAACGGCGAGCCGACCGGCCGGTGGGACGTCTGCTACCGGGCCATGGCCCGGCTGACGGTCCGCGACCCCGAGGGCCGCGAGATCTGCCACTACGAGGACGGCAGCACGGCGACCGCGCAGAACCAGACGCGCGGCGACGGCCACGACCTCGCCTACAAGTCCGCGATCAGCCTCTCCAAGAAGCGGGCAGCCATCCACTTGGGTGACCAGTTCGGGCTCTCCCTCTACAACAAGGGGCAGACGAAGGCCCTGGTGATCGGCACGCTCGTTCTCCCTGAGGGGGACGTCGCGGCGGCCGACGTGCAGGCCGACGTGCCCGAGCAGGTGTCTCTCGGCAATGACGAGATCGAGCGCCCGATGGACGGCGGTGAGCCTGCCGGTCAGGCCGTCTCGTCGGCCTCGTCGGCGCCGGCTCCCCCGGCCGCCGCCCCGCCTCCGGTTCCGGCCGCCCGCCAGATCTCCCAGGCCGCGCAGCGGCTGCTGATCGAGGCCGAAGAGGCCGCGACCGTCGCCGCGCTCGGCCTGGTCTGGACGGCCATCACGGCGCTGCTGCGGCAGAGCGAGATCACCCAGGCCGAGGCCGACCAGGTGCGCGCCCGGGTGCAGGAGCTCAAGGCCCAGCTGACGGAGGTAGCAGCGTGAGTACCAACGACCAGGCCGTACGCATGATCGTGGCCCGCGTGCTGCGGGAGATCCTCGCCACGGCCGATGAGGCCGACCGGGCCGTCGCCCGGGAGACGTGGACCGTCGGCGACCGCCTCGGCGCCACGCTCGGCGGGAAGGTCGCCGGTCACGCCCAGCTGCGCAAGGGCACCACCCGCGCGGTCGTCTCCGACGCGGAGGCGTTCCAGGCGTGGGTGGAGCGGGTCCACCCCGGCGAGATCGAGTTCATCTCCTCGGTGCGGGTTCGTCCCGCCTACCAGGCGTCGGTGCTGGCCGCCGCGAAGAAGCTCGGCGATGCGGTCGCCGCGGGCGGTGAGGAGATCCCCGGCATCACGGTCGTCGAGGGCGACCCCACGGTGGCGGTGACCCTGGCCGACGGTGCGGTCGACCTGGTCGCGGCGGCGTGGCAGTCCGGGGAGCTGTGGGAGCTCATCGGCGACCTGCTGCCCGCCCTGGAGCCCGCGCCGGGCGCCGAACTGTCCGGGGATGAGGGCTGATGCCTCGTGACCTGCGCTCCGCCGCACTCGGCTATCTGCGCTCCGGTGCGGTGACCGTGCTCACCGCGCTGTCCCCGGAGACCGGCCCCCGACGGCCGTACCTCATCAAGGCCGACGTGATCGGCCACAAGTCCACCTACCAGGTCGGCCACGTGATCGGCCACGGCTGGGCGTGCACCTGCCGCCGGGGCGAGCCCGGCTCTTGCGCGCACGTCGCCGCGGTCGCCCTGGTGGTCGGCCACGACACCTCCGCCCGCCCCACCACCACGAAGGGAACGGTCCGATGATCGTCGAGGATGAGAACGGCCGGGATATCGACCTGCGCGACCTGGATGACGACCGCGAGCCCGAGCCGCCGGAGCCCGAGGAGGAGCAGCCGCTCGACCTCGACGAGCTGGCCGCCACGCTCGCCGACGCGCAGCACGACCCCTACGTGCCCGCCGCCACGGCCGAGGTGCTCAACGCGGTCCCGCGCCTGCTGGCCAGGTTGCGCGCGGCCGAGGCGGAGCTGGCCGACTGGCGCGGGCGGTCCCACCGCTACGAGTACGCGGTGACCTACCGCGAGGAGGAGCCCTCCTCGGTGGTGCGGGTCACCCGCGCCCACGCCGAGCGGGCCTGGTCCGACGGCATCGGCTACACGCCGTGGGTGCGCACGATCAGCACCTCGGACTGGGCCGAGCTGACCGAGGCCCCGTTCTGATGACGCACCGCCGAGACACCGGCCGTCGTGAGCGCGGTCGGCACCGCCAGGACGACGGCGGATGCATCGCCGCCGTCGTCGCCGTGCTGCTGGCCCTGGCCATCGTCGCCGTCCTGGCGCTCTACCTCGCCATCTGAGCAGCCCCGCCGGCACCTATCCGGCGGGGCCACCCCAAGGAGGATCCCATGAACCCGTACAGCAAGGACCCCGAGAAGATCCCGGCCGAGGCCCGGTTCAACGCCTCGGCCGCGCACGCCGAGTTCCTCGGTGTTCGCCACCACCCTGACCGCGCCCCTACCTCCGAGCTGCGCGCGTGCGGCGTCGAGCTGTTCAGCGTCGACCTGGTGTTCGCCACCCCGGAGGAGTCCGCGGCGTTCGCCAGCGCGGCCCAGGTGCTGGCCGCCCAGCACCGCATCGCCTGGGAGAGGGACGGGCGCCGGCCCGCCTCGCCGAGCGCTGACCTGGTGACGCCGCAGTGACCCGCGCCCTGGTGGCCGTGCTCCTGCTCGCGGGCTGCACGGCCACCCCGTCCGGGCCGCCGGTCATCGTCCGCACCGGCCCCGCCCCCACCCCGTTCATCACCGTCAGCCCGAGGGAGATCCCGTGAACCTCGACCAGTTCGCCCAGACCCTGCTCGGCACGATCCGCCGCATGGACGGAGTCGTGTCGGCGGAGCTCATCGACGGCCAGGAGCCGCCGTTGATCGGCATCGCACCCGACGCCGGGGACGCCTTCTTCGTCGAAATCCAGCCCTCATGAACGGCCAGCGCGTGAAGGTCGTCGGCGACCTGTTCCACGGCCGGGTGCCGGCGGGCGCGGTCTACATCGGCCGCGCTGCCCCGGGCCTCAAGGCGAGTCCCTACGCCAACCCCCACTCGGTCGGCGGCACGGGGTGCCGCAGGTGTCTGGGCCGGGTCCACGACCTCAACGAGGCGAGCTGGCTCTACGGCCTGCACCTCGACCACACCCCGGACCTCGTCCAGCAGGCCCGTGCCGAGCTGGCCGGCCGGGACCTGGCGTGCTGGTGCGCCGTGCCCGCGCCGGGCGGGACGGACCTGTGCCACGGAGCGATCCTCCTGACCCGCATGCGCACCCCGGAGGTGACCCGATGACGTGCCTGCCGACCGTCCTGCAGATCCACGAGACGGCCGCCGACGGCACCGTGACGTCGCGCTCGTGGGAGATGTGCAGCCACGTCACCGATCCGCTCGCGGCCGAGCTCGGCGCCGCGGATGTGTCGTGGCTGGCCACCCCGCAGGCACACGCCGCCATGTGTGACGTCATGGCGTCGACGCCCGGCGTAGTCACCCACGCGAGGCGGTCGTGAGGCGCCTGCTCGCGTGCCTCCGGCGGGGCCACTGGCCGCGCATGCACCGGGGCGTCTGCATGCGGTGTGAGCCGTGCCTGACCTGCCGGGCGCCCGGTGTGACGGCCTGTATCGGCCGCTGCTCGGCGGAGCGGCTGTCATGAGCCGCGCCCACCAGCATTGCGTCGCCTGTGCTGACCCTGTCCGGCTGGCCGTATGGCTGGCCGGGCAGCGAGAGCGCGCCGACGCCCACGCCCAGCAGGCGCGGGAGCTCAGGGGCGCGGCGGCCGAGGTGAGAGAGCGGCTCATCGCCGCGTCCGTGGCCGCCGTCCTGGGCGATCCGCAGCAGGACACCGCCGACCGGTGCCGGGAGCGTGACGATCTGGACCGCGAGCGCATCATGCTGTGCGGTCGCGCGACTGTCCACGCCGAGCAGGCCCTTTTTATCCGCGACCGGGCTGACCGGGTCGAGGCGGCGCACCCCCGCGAGGTGACGTCATGACGGCGACGCCGCAGGAGCTGTACGAAGCGCTGGACGCCCGCCGCCGTGAGTACTCCCCGCGGATGCCGTGGTGGCGGGTCGCGGTGGAGATGGACGTGTCGCTGCCCCAGCTGCACCGCCTCAAGGGAGGCGCCAGCAGCCCACCCGTACGGCGCGCGGCCACCAAGTGGCTGGAGAAGGCCGTCCCTACGTCGGCCAACGCCGAGTAACAGCACCAGGCACATCACCAGGAAAGGCAGAGCGTGAGCGGAAAGCTGGTCGGAGAGGTCGTCGAGTGGCTGAGAACACCGGCCGCCGAGGGCCTCTCCCAGGCTGAGCGCGTCGTGCTCTTCGTCGTCGCCGAGCGCGCGAACCCGGAGACACGCGAAATGTGGCGGCACAGGACCGACACCGAGTCGCTGCACGAGCGGATCCGGGGCGCGCTCGACGTCAGTGCGGGGGCTCTCGGCAACGTCTTCGGCCGCCTCGCGAAGCGGGGGCTAGAGGTTCGGATCCCGACGGGAGTCGATAAGCGGGGTAAGCCGACGTTTGCGAATAACGGACATTCGACGCGCTTTCGTCTCCCGGAATTTTCGGTGTCGGCGACCCTACAGGTCCCCGAAAGGTCCATCGACGGATGGACCTTCCCCGTAGAGAACCGCTCTGACCAGCCTGTGGATAACCCGACTGGTGATCACGTGAAGGTCCATCAACCGATGGACCTTCACGAAGAAAGGTCCACTAACGGATGGAGCTTCGAGGGGGAAAGGTCCATCGACGGATGGACCGTAGATCCCTCTAAAGACAATCCCTCTAAAACAGAATCTCCCTCTACTCCGGTTCTCGCCGTAGGCGAGCTAACGGTCCGTACCGCGCGAGCCGCCGAGGCGCCTTCGGCGCAACCGGGAGATCTATTCCAGGCTCGTTCGGTCATCACCGGCATCGCCCGCTACGGCAAAGCCCCGCTCTGGGTCCGGCGTGACCACCTGATCCCGCTCGCAGCCGCCGCACTCGCCGCCGGATTCCACCGCGACACCATCACGCACTACGCCCAGATGGTCATCACCGAAGCCCGCTTCGCCGAGCACCAGCACATCCCCGAGTTCCGCGACGCCCTGCGCCGCCTCGGCCGCGACACCGCCCTCGGCGACCTCGCCCCGACCGTCCAGCCGACACCGGACACCGACGCCCCGTGGACCGACGAGGACCAGGCCGCATGGGAGCGGGTCCTCGACGAGCTCGGCGTCACCCCCGACGACCTCGACACCACCGGGACCATCTGATGGACCTCACCCGCCGCCTGCGCCCCCTGCAGGACGCCTACGACCAGGCCGCCGCCGACTATGCCGCGGCCCGCCGGACCTTCGAGTCCGCCCGCAACGCCTACGACAGCCGCCGCCGCTACGCCCCCACCGGCGCCGAGACTGAGCGGGCCCGAGCCGCCTGGGCCATGGCCGGCCACGAGTGGATGCGTGCCCTCGTCGCCCGTGAGATGGCCCGCGACCAACTCGCTTCCGAACGGCGCGACGTCGACCAGGCCGCCGCCGACCACTTCCTCACTCCCACCCGGAGGAGCCGATGACCCCGCCCTGCCCGCACCGGCACGCTGACCCGCGTATGTGCGACCAGTGTCGACGCGACCGCCTTGGCCCCACCTCGACCGACCCCGACATCACCGCCGCCTGGACCACCCTCCGCTGCGGCCTGGAGGCTGCGCTCCGGCCGTACGTGCAGGACGCCGTCCGCGAGGACCTCGTACGCCGCATCGTCGCCGAGCTGCTCACCGGCCCCGGTTGGAAGCCTCCGCTGAAGCTCGCGCCGCCCGTGATCCAGGAGGCGCGCGTCCAGCGAGCCCTGGCCGCCGAGGACCCGTCGTGAGGTGCCTGCTCCGTCACCGGTGGGAGGTCATCGAGGCCATCGGCCTGGTGACCACCCAGCGCTGCACCCGCTGCGGCAAGACCCGCGTCCGAGTCCTCTGACCAGCCGAACCCCTGACCATCCGAACGGAGGTGACCACCATGTTCAGCAAGGCGGACCTGACGTCCTGCCGCCGCTGTCACCGGACGGTCCGGTGGACCACCAGCGAGGCCGGCAAGGCGTTCGCCGTCGACCCGGACCCGAACGAGCAGGGCACCACCGCGGTGATGCGCGACGTCCGCGGCACCCTCCGCTCCCGCCGAGTCTCAGCCGATCGGCCGCTGATCCCCGGCGAGCGCCTGATGATGCCTCACGCGGCCACATGCACCCCTCCGGCACGTGGGGCCACACCGCCCCCGCGAACCCCTCCACGGCGCGCTCAGCCCCGCGCAAACACCTTCTACGCCGTCCTCGGAGTGAGCCGTACGGCGGACGCGATGGAGATCCGCTCCGCCTACCGCCGCCTCGCCCGCCAGCTTCACCCCGACACCAACCCGGGCGCCGGTGACCGCTTCAAGGCCGTCACCGAGGCGTACGCCGTCCTGTCCGACCCCACCCGCCGCCAGGTCTACGACCTCACCGGCCGCGCACCCCGCCCCCGATAGGAGCACCCCCGATGACCCCCGACGCCGCAGCCTGGGTGCGGGAGCACGTCCTCACCCACCCGGCCGCATCCCCCAACCGCAGCACCGAGTGCGCCTGCCAGGTCCCGGCCGGGACCTGCGGACGCTGCCGGCACGGCCAGCACGGCCGGTGCCGCGCTGCATGGGGGTTCGAGCGGCCCCTCCGCCTGGGCCACTGCTACGTGTCCGTGTGGCTGGCCGACCGCATCTGTAAGACCCGCTGCATCTGCCGGTGCCGCACGGCCCCCGCCCTCCCGACCGCCGAGCAGCTCGCCCTCATCTGACCCCGACCACAGCACAAGGAACCGCCCATGATCACCCGCCTCGCCGCCGACCTCGCATGGGTAGCCGGCCACTGGGACGACCTCGCCGGACTCGCCACCCCCGGCACCCGGCGGCCCTACCGCGCCCCCATGCTCACCGCCGACCAGCGGGAAGAACGCGACCAGGCGGCATGGCTGGAGAGGCTGGAGCGCACCCCGGACGCGATCGGAGCCAGCCCCGCCCCCGTCCCGGCCGGCGTGCTCGACCTCCTGGTCGACATGCTCGCCGACGCGGCAGCCCTGGCCGACGACGTGGCACTGGAGATCCACTGCCCAACCCTGCCGCCCCCCAGCAGCGGATTCGCCAGCGCCTGGCCGTACCTCGACTTCAGCGCACGGCACCTGGCCGACGCCGAGCAGGCGGCCGACACGTGGCGCGGCACCATCCGCGGCATGGTCGAACGGACCGCGCGCGCCCTCGGCCTCATCTACGACGGTCAGCGCCTCACGGCCGTCTGCCCATGGTGCCGGGGAGTCACCGCCGACCACCCCGAGGGCGGCCAGGCGACGTGGGTCGTCCGCAACCTGCTCAGCCGCCAGACCTGCGGCCACGGCGCCGCCGACCGGCGGTGGTGCCCCGAGTGCCCCACGCTGATCGCCGTGGTCTGCGACGGCGGCTCATGCGAGCCACCGAGCAAGGACGTCGGCACATGGATCCGCGGTCGGCCGGCATGGCCGTGGACGGAATGGGAATGGCTGGCCGACCGCCTCGACCGCGCCGCCGTGTGAGCTTGACGATCGGGGCTATCCACAGGCATCCTGCCCTCAGGCGATCACGCATGCCCTGATCGCAGACAGGCCCGCCACCGAGCGGGCCTTTTGCGTGTCCGCCCCCAGTCGCGCACCTACCTGGCGGGGGTGCGCCCGCTCCGCACCCACCCCCACCGGGTGCGTGAGCCCCTGCGGCCCGGCCCGGCGTTGAGGGACACCGGCCGGGCCGCCCTCGACCGGGTGCCGTGACCGTGACGTGCGAAGCCGGTCACGGCACCCGCACCACCAGGAAAGGGGCAGCAGTGGCCACACGAGGCGGCAACGGCCGCTACACCCGATCCCGCTCCACCGCCGCCCGCGACGCCGCCGCCTGCCGCCTCCGCGCCCGCGGCCTCACCTACGAGCAGATCGCCACCGACCTCGGCATGGCCAGCAAGAGCAGCGCCTACGACGCCGTACAGCGCGCCCTCACCGCCACCGTCAAGGAGCCAGCCGAAGAAGTCCGGCAGATCGAGCTGATACGGCTGGATGAGCTGCACCGCTCCGCCCTGGCCGTCCTGGAGGCCACGCACTACGTCGTCGACAAGGGCGCCGTCGTCCTGTGGAACGGTGACCCCCTCATCGATGACGGGCCGATCCTGGCCGCCGTCGACCGCCTGCTGAAGGTCCAGGAACGACGGGCCCGCCTCCTCGGCCTCGACTCCCCACAGCGAGTCTCGATCGACGCCCAGAACCTCGGCGAGGACCTCAAGGGCCTGATCGAGGCGCTGATGGGCGAGGACGACGATGACGACCCCGACGACGAAGACCCCGAAGAGCTCGACGACGACACCTGACGTCGGGCGCATCCAGGCCAGCATCGACGAACTCGTACGGGCCGGGGACACGCGCAGACTCCGCGCAGCCCACCGGCTCCTCAAGTCGGCCGTCGACCGGAAGCGGGTCGCGGTCCGCGCGGCGAAATACCAGCGCGACCCGGTCGGGTGGGTCCGCCGGCGACTCCGCCAGATCGTCTGGTCCAAGCAGCAGGAGATCCTCGAAGCCGTACGCGACCACCGCCGGGTCGCGGTCCGCTCCGGGCACGGCGTCGGCAAGTCCCACACCGCCTCGCTGGTGGCGTCCTGGTGGCTGGACACGCACGCGCCCGGTACGGCGTTCGTGGTCACCACGGCGCCGACGTACGCGCAGGTACGGGCGATCCTGTGGCGCTACATCCGCCGCATCCACAAGGCCGCCGATCTGCCCGGCCGGGTGAATCAGACCGAGTGGCACATCGACGACGAGATCGTGGCCTACGGGCGCAAACCCGCCGACCACGACGAGAGCGCATTCCAGGGCATCCACGACGAATTCGTGTTAGTGATCTTGGATGAGGCGTGCGGAATCCCCGAGCAGCTGTGGATCGCCGCCGATGCCCTCGCCACCGGCCCCGAGTGCCGCATCTTCGCGATCGGCAACCCGGACAACCCGGCGAGCCACTTCAAGCGGGTGTGTACGCCGGGCAGCGGCTGGCACGTGATCGGCATCAGCGCATTCGAGTCCCCCAACCTGACCGGGGAGCCGGTACCCGAGGCGGTCGCGAAGGCCCTGGTATCGAGCGAGTGGGTCGAGGAGAAACGCGCCGAGTGGGGCGAGGACAACCCGCTCTACAAGTCGAAGGTCCTCGGGGAATTCTCGGAGGACTCACAGTGGCAGGTCGTCCGAACCTCGGACGTGGCCGCGTGCCGCATCGACCTGGAGAAGCCATACGCCGCCTCCGAGCTGCTGCCCGTCGAGCTCGGGGTCGACGTCGGCGGCGGCGGGGACGAGACCGTCATCCGAGAGCGCCGCGGCCCCGTCGCAGGGCGGGAGTGGCGGGAGCACACCGACCGGCCCGAGCGGATCGCGCCCCTCGTACTCCAGGCGATCCGGGAGACCGGCGCCACCTCGGTCAAGGTGGACTCGATCGGCATCGGGTTCGGCGTCACCGGCGAGCTGCGCAACATGGCGAGCAGGGGCCTGCACAGCGCGCGGATCTACGGCGTGAACGTCAGCGAAGCCCCCCGCGACCAGGCTCGGTTCCTCAACCTCAGGGCCGAGATCTGGTGGTGCATCGGCCGCGAGCTGTCCGAGGCCCGCGAGTGGGACCTGTCCACGATGGACAACGGTGACGCCACAATCGCCCAGCTCCTCGAACCACAGTGGGAGCTCGACCCGAAGGGCCGGATCAAGGTCGAGCCGAAGGAAGACATCATCTCGCGCCTCGGCCGATCCCCTGACAACGCTGACGCGCTGCTGCTGGCGTTCTTCGTGCCGACTGACGCGGCGACGGAGTACATGGAACACCTGATGAGGAGGGCGTAGTGGGTCGTCGTCGGCGCAAGAACGCCCAGATCACCAGGGCTGCTCCCGGGCAGGCGTTGCAGGGACGTGTGGTGACGTTCACGCCCGAGCAGGTCGCTGCGCTGGTCCAGCAGCAGGGCACCGGACGGCCGGCCCCGGCTCTGCCGCGCCCCGAGGAGTGGTTCCAGGCCCCGTTCGGGCCTGGGATGCCGCTCACCCCGGCGCCGATCAACGCGCCCCGCCCGGACAGCGGCAGGCCCGAGCCGCGCCTGTACGACTACCCCGTCAGCTGGAACCTGACGACCGGCGGGCAGCGCCTGGTGCCGTGGGCCACCCTGCGGTCTGCGGCTGACGCCCCGCTGATCCGCCAGTGCATCCAGGTCCGCAAGCGCGGGATCACCGACCTCGGGTGGGACATCACCATCAGCCAGGGCGCCATCGAGGGTGTGCAGGCCGACGGCACCAGCCGGGCCGACGCCGAGCGGACACTCCGCGAGAAGCTGGCCGCCGACATCGACCGCCTGGTGAAGTTCTGGAGCTGCCCCGACCCGGGCAATGGGTTCGAGCTCGCCGACTGGCTGGGCAGCTTGCTGGAGGAGCACCTGGTGCTGGACGCGGTAGCCATCTACCCGCGGCTCACCTACGGCGGCGAGCTCTACTCCGTCGAGCTGCTCGACGGGTCCACCATCAAGCCGCTCCTCGATGAGCGCGGCGGCCGGCCCGCCCCGCCGTACCCGGCCTACCAGCAGATCATCAAGGGCTTCCCCCGTGGGGAGTGGATGGCGGACGCGGACGGGGGCGAGGACGGCGAGGTGCCGGGGTTCCCCGCCGACCAGCTCGTCTACCGGCGGTACAACGTCCGCACATGGACGCCGTACGGCTACAGCCCGGTCGAGCAGGCCCTGGTGGACATGGACGTCTACCTCAAGCGGCTGGGCTGGATGCGCGACGAGTACACCCCAGGCGTACAGCCCGAAAGTTTCCTGAAGGTCCCGGAGAACGCCCAATGGAGCGCGACGCAGCTCCGCGAGTATGAGCGCTCCTACAACGACGACGTCTCCGCGAACAGGGCGCGGTTCCGGATGCTGCCGCCTGGGGTCGAGCCGATGTTCGGCGGAGACCAGGGCGAGCGGTACAAGCCCGACTACGACCTTCACCTGATCAAGCTGGTCGCGTCGCACTTCGGCGTGACCCTCCCTGAGCTGGGGTTCAGCGAGGCAAAAGGACTCGGGTCGAGCGGCTGGAGCGAGGGCCAAGAGGCCGTCCAGCACCGTCAGTCCGTGCTGCCGACCGCGCGGTGGCTGGAGGCGCTGCTGACCGGCATCTCTCGCCGTCACCTCGGTATGCCGCCCGAGCTGGAGTTCAAATTCTTGGGCCTCGAAGATCAAGATGAGGAGGTCGCCGACAAGATCTCCGAGGCGCGAGTGCGGTCCGCCCGCATGACGCTGAACGAGGACCGCGACCGCCAGGGCCTGCCCCGCTACGCGCTCCCCGAGGCGGACAAGCCCGCGATCATGACCGCGTCAGGGCTCGTCTTCCTGGAGGGCTCTCTGGCGACGCAGGAGGCAGGGCGGCAGGCGGCCGAACGGATGGCCCGCGAGGTTGGACAACCGGGCAGCCCGTTCGGGCAGAAACCGAAGCCTGACCAGGACGAACGCGAGGATAAGAAGCAGGACACGGACAAGGCTGGCGGAGAGGTCGCGAAGTTCCGCCGGTGGTCCCGGAAGCGGGTCGAGCCGGGCCGCACGTTCGAGTTCGAGAGCGACCGCATGACCGTGCTCTCCCTGGCGCCGGACCTGGCCGACGACGACCGGGTGACGTGGAAGGCGGCGGGCCCCGGCCCAAAAGCGCGCTGGGCGGGCTGGGAGCGTGACCAGGCCCTCGCCAAGCACTACGCCCCGCTGATCGCCCAGACGCTCGGCGAAGCGGTCGACGCCGAGCAGCTCGCCGCCGAGTGGCTCCAGGCGCGCGGGCAGAAGGCCGCCGACTCAGGGGACGCCCGCCACTGGCTCGATGGGCTCAGCGTCTTCGGGCGCATCGTGAAGGCCCTGGGGCGCATCCTGCGCCGCCTCTGGACCGAGGCGTGGCACGTCGGCAGCGTCGCCGCCCAGGCCGCGCTCCAGCGGGCCGAGGCGGTCAGCAGTCCCGTGGACTGGGGCGTCTGGGAGCCCGGCGACCACGAGGCCGCCGCCCGCCTCTACGCCGGTCACCGCGGGCTGCAGGACCTGCTCGACCAGAGCGGCATCGACACCATCCGCTCGATCGCCACGACACGGATGAACGACCTGGCCGCGAGCCTCGCCGACGCGGTCGCCGAGGGCTGGTCCGCCAGTGACCTCGCCGACCGGATCCGCGGCATGCTGCTGCGGCCGGACCGCGCCGAGATGATCGCGACCACCGAGATCGCCCGCGCCATCTCGGCCGCGAGCCTGGAGCGCTACCGAGACGCCGGGATCGAGTGGATCGAGTGGGACACCGCCTACGACGAGCGGGTCTGCCCGGTCTGCAAGGCCAACGAGGACGAAGGCGCGGTGCGCCTCGGCCAGCTTTTCCCCAGCGGCATCCCCTACCCGCCTCAGCACCCCTGGTGCCGGTGCGCACCGCAGCCTGTCCTTGACCCGCCCCTGGCGCTGACCTGAGGAGCACCATGACCATCACGCACGCCTACGCGGCGGAGATCACCAAGATGGAGAAGACCACCGATGGCGATCTCCTGGTCTTCGGCAAGGCGACCGGACCCGATCTCGACCTTGACCAGCAGCGGTGTGACCCGACCTGGCTCAAGAGCGCGATGCCCGAGTGGATGCGGTGGGGCAACGTGCGCGAGCAGCACAGCGCCATCGCCGCGGGGGTCGGGGTGGACCTGGAGGCGAAGGGCGACGACTGGTGGCTGAAGTCGCTGGTCGTGGACGCCAGCACCGCGCAGAAGGTGGAGAAGGGCGTCCTGAAGGGCTACTCCATCGGCATCCGCGACGCCAAGGTCGTCAAGGACGCGACGGCGCCGAACGGCCGCATCGTCGGCGGTCAGATCGTCGAGGTCAGCCTGGTCGATCGGCCGGCGAACCCGACGGCCACGCTGATGCTGTCGAAGGCCGCCGGATCCGGGCAGCTCGCCCCGGTCGACGCCGAGGGCCATGTCCTCGACGTCGAGAAGCGCGAGCAGACCGTCACCCTCAATGACCTCGCGAAGGTCGTCGGCGAGCTGGTGACGGCCGTCAAAGGCTCTCTGGCTGCTGGGGAGCAGGCCAGAGAGGTTGGGGAATCGGGTGAGGGCGGCGGAGCCCTCAACTCCGCCGCCCGCCCGGAGGCCGGCAAGACGGCCGACCCCGACCTGAAGAAGTCCGAGATCAGCGATCTCGTGAAGGCCGCCGTTGCAGAGGCCACACGTCCGCTGGAGGAGCGCGCGAAGGCGCTCGAAGCGGAGCTGGCGAAGGTCAAGGCGCAGCCGATTCCGGGCGGGCCGGTCATCCGGCCGACCGCGAGCACCACCGCGCAGCAGGGCGAGCAGAACAAGGGCGCCTACTACCGGGCGATGGCCGACCAGGTGCAGGACCCCGAGGCACGCAGGGGCTACCTGCAGATGGCAGCCGACGCCGAGCGCGGCAAGTAGACCTTCCACCAGCAGAGGAGCATGACCATGGGGTACGCACCCCCTCAGCCGTCGGAGATGTTCTCCGACGCCGGATCCGGCGCCGAGGTGGCGCAGCGGTTCGAGACCTACAAGCAGGTGATCGCCGAGTCGCACAAGAAGGCCGAGGGTAAGACCGCGGTGTTCGTGCCCGGCCAGGGCCTGGTGATCGACCAGGCCGCGCAGGGGCAGGCCATCACCGAGAGGGTCGAGGCCATCACCAAGGGGCTGAGCGCCGAGCAGCTCGCCGCGGTCCAGGGTGACCTGGACGCGCTCAAGGGCGTGGTCGGTGACTTGAACAAGGACTGGTCGCTGACCTTCCCGAACTCGGGCGGCCTGGTGCCCTACGACCTGGAGGCGCCGGCCAAGCTCCTGATTCCGCGCATGACGCCGCTGCGGAATTCGACCCCGCGTGAGCGCGGGCAGGGTACGGCGCGGCAGTTCCGGCGGGTCACGGGCTGGTCGAACTCCGGGGTCGGCGGGGTGGCCGATCAGATGGCGTTCATGAACAGCGAGGCGGTCAGCACGGCGTTCGGGCCGACCTCCTACCGGCGCGGCGCGAAGATCACGTACGCGTCGGACAGCAAGAGCGTCGCCTACGTCGAGATGTCGCTCAGCGACATGGTCACCTGGAAAGCCCAGTTCGCCGGGCAGGGCTACCAGGACATCCGCAGCCTTTCGCAGACGGCGCTGCTGTGGGCGCACATGGGCGCCGAGGAGCGGGCCCTGCTGTGGGCGCGCGGCGCCGTCGGCAACGGCTACCTCGGCACCGTCGCGGCCCCGACCTGCACCGCCGCCGCGTCCGGCACAGGGGCGACGATCCCGGCCGCCACCTACGGCGTAAAGATCACCAGTGCAGCGGGTGGCGGGGAATCCGCCGCGGCCACCGTGTCCGGCGGCCTGGCCGTCACGCTCGGCCAGAACATCGTCATCACCTTCACCGGCGGCACCGAACCCACGGGCGCCGTCGCCTACAACGTCTACATCGGCCCGGCCGGTGCGGAGACCTACCAGGGCCAGTTCTCCCCGATCACCGCGAGCGGCACCACCACCATCACCCTGTCGTCGTACGTGACCGGCGGCGCGACCGTGGTCGGCATCACCGACAGCACGTTCAACGCGCAGGGCTACGACGGCTTCCTGTCGGTGCTGACCGACCCGGCACAGTCCGGCTACGTGCGCCGCGTCAACGGCAAGGTGTTCGACTACACCACCCCGGCGAACTCCCTCGGCGACAAGCCGTTCCAGGATGCCTTCGCCGCCCTGTACGGCGCGGGCATCTCCCCGGGCAACGTCGGCGGGGCCGCCGCCCTGGGCGGCAACAAGCTCCTGGCCGACCCTGACGAGGTCTGGGTGGACGGCAATGTGCGCAGGGCCCTCGGCGACTTCCTCAAGCTCAACGCGCAGACCAACTCCTACCGGATCGCGCTGACCGAAAGCGACGCGACCGGCGGGGCCCGCATCGGCTCCGTGGTCACGGGCCTGTCCAACCAGGTCACCGGCAAGATGGTGGACCTCGGCGTGCACCCGTACATGCCCAAGGGCGCGTCCATGATCCGCTCCCGGACGTTGCCAGTGCCCGAGTCCGAGGTCGGCGCCACCTCCAAGGTGATCTCCGTGCAGGACTACATGAGCGTGGAGTGGCCCATCCTGCAGTTCACCTACGACCAGTCGACCTACTGGTTCGGGTCGCTGGTCCACTACGCCCCGGCCTGGTCGGGTGCCCTGCTCGGCCTCCAGTAAGCCCCTTCCCCCTGTTCGTGAGGCCCCGAGTCGCCCCCGTGCTCGGGGCCTCACCCATCCCTGGAGGTCTCATGCGAGTCGTCGCTCCCGCGCGGGCCGTGGCCGAGGTGGACGGGCTGTCCGGCCGCCGCTACCGCGCGCAGGACGGCATCTACGAGATGAGCGACCGCGACGGCCGCGCCCTCGTCGCGCTGGGCGGATCCGTGCCCTCCCTGGCCGGGGCCACCTCGCGCCGCGCCGGCTACCGGTGCGCGGCCTGCGGGTTCGGCTCGTTCTTCACCACCTGCTCCCGCTGCGGCGGGACCTGCATAAAGGAGTGATCATGCCCCCCAAGAGGAAGGCGCCGCCACTGCCTCCCGTGCCCGGCGTCGAGGAGATGCCGCCCGAACTCTGTCTGGCCTGCTTCCCGGCGGGGCTCGCGGGCACCCCGGAGGGGGCCACCGTCGTCTCCTGTGGGCACGGTGCGTGGCGTACCGCAGACCTGGTGATCACTGATGAGACGTACGCCGTCGGCGGCGTGGGCGATGGGCAGTCCCCAGCGGACCCGGACGGCGAGCAGACGCCCGAGGACCCCGGCGACGGTAAGGGCGACGGCGCGGCGTGAGGCTCCTCACCCAGCCGTACGTCACGAATCACGAGTTCCGGGCGTCACCGACGTGGCTGGACACCGAGAACCTCGTGGTCGGCGGCGCCGAGTCCGCGCAGGACGCCGAGCTGGCCAACGTGCTGCTGCGCGCGTCCGCGTGGGCGGACTCACAGGTGGATCAGCCGCTCGGTGCGCACGCCCACACCGAGCAGCTGCGCGTCACCGTCGGGCGTGACGGCCGGGTGTCCATCCATGCCTCCCACGCCCCCGTCCGCGCGGTGACGGCCCTCGCCTACGGCACGCCGCCCGATCTCACTGCGCTGACGGATCTGTCCGGGGTGTGGGTCGAGGACCAGGTGCAGATCCTGACCGCTCTCGCCGGGGGCGGCGGCTTCGGCGGGCTGCTGGAGTTCGGGCCCCGGCCCGGCAGCTACGAGACCTACGTGCGCGCCGGCTACGTGGCCGGCTACACCAGCACGACCCTCGCGGCCGACGTATCCGCCGCGGCGGCGTCCCTCGTGGTGGCGGACCCCACCGGCATCTACCCGGGCGACGTGCTGCGGATCTGGGACCCAGGCAGCGAGGAGGCGGTCACGGTCGCCACCGGCTACGTGCCCGGGTCCACCACGGTCGGCCTGGTGGGCGTCACACGGGCGGCGCACGGGTCCGGCGCGGGCGTGTCCGCGCTGCCCGCCGACGTCCACCAGGCGATCATCTGCCGGGCCACGGCGCTGCTGCTGCGGGAGCCGACCGCGGGCAGCGAGGAGTACGCCGATGCGCCGTTCGGGCCGGTCGCGCGGCGGCCATCGCGCCGGACCCGGGCAGCCGACCTGATCTCAGAGGCCACGGGGCTGCTCGCGCGGTACCGGAGGGTGCGGTGACCGCTGTCACCCGGGCGGGGGTACGCGGCGGCATCGCCCGATGGCTCGGCGGCACCTACACCGCTGCGGAGCGGTGCTATCAGGGCGGCCCGCTGCAGGCGTACGGCCTGGCTACCGTGCGGAGCTTCTTCGCTAAGCGAGTCAGTGATCAGGAGTACACCGCGGGCCTGGCGCCCGGCCGGTCCATGGGCGCGGTCGCAGTCGTCCACCTCGGCGACTCCACCGAGCGGCGGATCGCGGTCGGCGGCGCCACCGACGGGTGGAAACACAGGTTCTACGCGGTGACCCTGCACCTCTACCACCTCGCTCAGGTCCCGCAGGCCGAAGACGCCCAGGCCGACCTTGACGAGCTGCTGGAGGCCATCGCCACTCTCGTCCACGCAGATCGGACGCTCGGCGGAACCGTCACGCAGGCCGGAGAGTCCACGTCGGGCATCCGGTTCTTCCTCGGCCAGCCGGAGTACACGCCGCCCCCGGAGTACATCCGCACCTACGCGAGCGTCACCTTCGACGCCGACACCTACATCCAGGCATAGGAGACGCCGTGAGCTGGCGATACACGGGCGAGATGCCCGCCACCTACCCCGCGTACATCGACCAGGTGACCGGCCGGACGCTGGTCGCCGAGCCGGGCTGCGTCTACGACATCGCCCGCGCCGAGGGTGCCGAGGGCATTCCGCCGCGTCCTGACGGGCCGTGGGAGCGCGTGAAGACCACCAGCAGCGACAAGGGCAAGGAGTAACCGATCATGGGAGTCTTCCCCAGCGCACGGCGATGGGTCGGCATCGCCAAGGAGGTCACACCGGGCACGGCGGTCGCCCCCGCGCTCACGATCCCGGTCGACAAGTTCGACCCGTCCGACGACGTCACGCAGCTGGATGACCAGGCGCTGCGCGGGTCGATGGCCAAGCAGTACGGCCAGTACAGCGGCCCCGTGATGAGTTCGTGGGACCTGGGCGGCCCGATGTTCGGCGACGCCCTGGGCTACCTGCTGCACAACATCCTGGGCGGGTACGCGGTCACCGGAGCCAGCGCGCCGTACAGCCACACCTACTCGCTGCTGAACTCGGGTGACGGGCAGCCAGTCACGCACACCCTGACGGACGTGACCGGCGTCCCGACGACCTCGGGCGCCCGCCAATACCCCTACAGCTGCCTGTCGGAGCTGACGCTGACGTGGAACGCCGAGCAGCTGTGCACGTGGGAAGCGAAGGCGGTCGGCTGGCCGTCTGTTGTTCCTGGGGTGGCGCCGACGAACACCCTGTCGACGGCGCCGCCAATTCCTTCATGGAGGGGCGCGGTGGGCATCGGCGGCCCGGCCTCCGCCGGAACCCTCGTGACGGACGTGAGCGAGTTCTCCATCACGCTCAGCCGTGAGGTGACGCCGTACCACACGGCCGACGGCACGCAGGCAGCGTTCGTCATCGCCCGCGGTCCGCTCGACGTGACGGGGAAGTTCACCCAGATCGCTCAGTCGGAACAAAGACTGCTGGACCTGCTGGCGAACACTCAGCAGCAGCTGCAGTTCGTGCTGTCCAACGGGCTCACTCTGGGCGCGCTGATCAGCGTGCAGTTCGATCTGCAGAAGGTCGGCTACCGCACCACGAAGATCAGCCAGGGCACGATCTTCACCTACGACGTCGAGTTCCAGGCCATCGCCAACAGCACGAACGTCGGTGCCTCCGGTGGTCTCGCCCCGGCCAAGGTGCTCTTGCAGAACGCCGTCACCACCTACTGACCCCGGCTCGATCCCCGAGGAGCACATTCTGATGCGTGTAGACCTGCCCGGCGGCCAGTGGGCCGACCTGCTGGAGCCGTCCGACCTGCGGGCGGGCGACATGAAAGCCATGCGGCGGGACCAGCTCCTGACCGGCGGCATCGCGACGATGGGCTGGTGGGACGCCGCCCGTGACGTGCTGCTGCGCCGCGTCATCACCGCCTGGTCGCTCGACCTGCCCCTGCCGCGTGATCTGCCCGGCACGGAGGAGGAGGCGGGCAGCCTGGACCGGCTGACCATCCCGATCTACCAGGCGCTGCTCGACGAGCTGGGCCCGTACATCGCGCTGATCAACGGCGAGGCGGAGGACCCAAAATCCTCGCCCGAATCCGCTGGTGGCTCGAAGGGCAGCCCGTCGACCTCGGCGACGAGCTGACCCAGACCGTCCGCTACGCGCTGTATGCCGAGCGGTACGGCTGGACCCCCTCCCAGGTCGACGACCTGCCCGCTACGGTCGAGCCGTGGCTGCTGCCCATCGGTGCCGTGCTGGACGAGATGAGGAGGGGCCGTGGGTGATGTCGACGCCGGCGCGCTGATCGTCGCCCTGCAAGGGTTCGGGCATCGGGCGTCGGAGGGGGCGCGGGCGGCGGCGGATGTGATGGCGCTGGCCTCCGAGCGGGAGATCAAGCGGGCCCTGCGGACCTACAGCCACCCTCGGGGGACGCCGACTCCGTCGCCGCCGGGGTCTCCGCCCGCGCTCGTCTCCGGCGCACTCAGGCGCTCGGTGAAGGCCCGCCGCCCCCGCCAGACCGGGGCGGCCCGGTGGGAGGCGCACACCGCGCCCAGCATCGTCTACAGCCGTATCCATGAGCTCGGCGGCTGGACCGGCCGAGGGCACGCCAGCTACCTGCCGCCCCGGCCGTACGTCGCCCCCTCCCACATTCGGCTCATCTCCTCCGGCCGGCTTGAGCAGCTGGCCCACAAGGCGTTCGCGGAGAAAGTGGGGTTGGGATGACGGAGTTGCCTCCCGCGGTCGCGAAGTACATCGCCGATGCCGACCCTTTCGTCCGCGGTACAACTAAGGCGGTCGAGCAGGCCAAGCGCTTCGACCGCGACGCCTCGAAGGCCGCCCTGTCCGCCCGCCGGATGGGCCTCGCGGCCAAGGAGGCGGGCGAGAAGGCCGCGGTCGCCGGACGGGTAGCGGCCGAGGCGGCGGAGAAAGCCGCCAAGGGCATGCTCGCCGAGTCCGAGGCGGCGAGGCTCGCGGCCAGAGCGGTCAAGGAGCTGGAGCGCGCCGAGCTCGCCCAGGCCGCCGCCGCCCTCGCGTCGGCCGAGGCGAGCGAGAAGGCCGCGCGCGCTCACCGCGCCCAGGCCGCAGACGGCGCGAAGGCCACCAAATCGGCGTCGCTGATGCGGAACGAACTGGTGACACTAGCCGCGGGCGGGGCCGCGATCGCGCCAGCGTTCGTGGCCGCAGGCGCCGGTGTGAGCGCGTTCGGTGCGCTCGCCTTCCCGACGATCAAGAAGGTCGTCGAGTCGCAGGAGAAGATGGCCGAGACCTGGGACAGCCTCTCGGGCCGTCAGAAGGTCGCCTCGGTGTCCACGCGGATGCTGGTCGACCAGTACAAGGGCCTGGCGACGGCTGTCGAGCCGGACGTGCTGCGCGTCTACAACAACGCGCTCGCGGTGACCGCTGGGGTTATGCCGCGCCTGGCCCCGCTCACGAAAGCCGCGTCCGGGGCACTGGTCGAGTTCGAGAACAAGATCGAGTCCGCCCTGAACAGTGACCGTGCGACCCAGTTCTTCCGCTTCGTCGAGGCCGAGGCCGGCCCCGCAATGGACGTGCTCGGCGACACGCTCGGCTCGGCCTCCCACCTGGCCGTCTCTCTCACCGAGTCGCTGGCTCCGCTCGCCGGCGCCGGGCTGGGCGTGGTCGGCATGGTCGCCGATCTGACCGCCGGACTGACGGACCTGTCGCCGGAACTGGCCCAGCTCGCGGTTCTCGGCATCGGCCTGCGAGGCCCGTTGGGCAGCGCGGCCGAAGGGCTGGGGAAGGTCGGCCAGAAGTACAAGACGGCGACGGCCGGCGCCGTTGGGGCGAGCAAGGCCACGAAGCTCCTCAACGTAGCCGCCGCCGCCGGACCGAACATCTACATGGCCGCCGGACTGGCCATCGCGTATTTCGGGCTGAAGGCGCTGAACGCGAAGTCGAACACGGACCGGCTGGTGGAGTCCATCACCGTCGCGAACCGCGCGGTGGGCAACAACATCGAGGGCTATCGAGCGGCCAACCGTGCCCTGGACGCGCAGCTCGCTCCCGCGACCAACCGGGCTGCCACCGCCGCGCAGACTCTCACCGGCAACGTGACGCTCATGAACGCCCAGATGTACCAGGGAGCTGAGGTCGCCAAGTCGCTGACCCAGGAGTGGGTCAACCAGGCCAAGAGCGACAACGACAGGAAGATCCGCAGCGTCACTCTGGGCGCCGCCGCTCTCGCGAAGCAGTACGGCATCACCACCACCCAGGCCGTCAGCCTGGCTGATGCGGTCGGCGTCGATATGAGCCGAGGCATCACCGAAAACGGCCGCGTCGTGGCCAGCGCAGCGGCGAAGTTCGACCGCTACCGGCAGGCCGTCGAGATGGCCCGCAATCCCACCGCCGTGGTGGCACAGGCGTGGGCCGACGCGGGCAATCAGGCGCTCACCTTGAAAGACCAGGTCAACGCCGCCGCAACGGCGTTGGATGCCTTCTTCAACCCGGCGCTCAACGTCCTGTCGGCCACCAACCGCATGAAGGATGCGCTCGCGGCCAGCAACAAGGTGCTGAAGAACTCCAAGGCCACCACGCTGGAGCGCAGCAAGGCCTTGGAGGCTCAGCTCGGCCCGCTCGGGACGTGGGTGTCGGCGCAGGTCGCCGCGAAGAAGTCGGTGAGCCTGACCGATTCGGCGATCCGGCAGCAACTGCCGTCGCTGGTCCGGCTGGCCGCGGGGAACCGGGCGGGACAGGCCGCGCTGGCTGGATTCGTGACCAGCATGGGCGGCACGATCTCCCGCACGAAGGCGGGCACGACCATCGTTGACCGGTTCGGGAACAGGGTCAAAGTCCTGCCGAACGGCAAGGTCGTGGTCATCAAGGCGAAGACCGGCCAAGCCGACAGCGCACTGGCGGCCACCAAGGGGAGGCTGGACAGCCTCAATTCCAAGACGCTGACGATCACCACCTTTTTCAAGCAGATCGGTCAGCAGGCCAACGCCGCACCCCGTACGGCTCGCGCCGAGGGCGGCCCGGTGGATGGGCCCGGGACGGAGACCTCCGACTCCATCCCGGCATGGCTGTCGAAGAACGAGTACGTCATCAACGCCAGGAGTACGAAGAAGCATTTGGGGTTGATCGAGGCGATCAACGCGGACAAATTCGCCGAGGGCGGGATGGTCGGCTACGCGCGAGGCGGCCGGGCCAAGAAGAACGTCACACACGTCGGGGGCGTCGAGGTCTCCACGACCGCCTGGCGGAACATCGGGCTGACCTTGGGCAAGGAGTTCTTCAAGGCGATGACCGGCAGCAAGTCGGAGATCGCCAGCATGGATCGGCGCTTGGAGAAGGCCGTGGCCAAGCTCTTCGCCGGGAAGCGCACCACACTGGACAACCGGCTGATCCACTATCTCGACCGCAACAGCAGCCGCCTGGAGGCGCTGTCCGTACGGCGGGACGCGGCGACCAAGGCGCTCGCGGCCGGGAAGCAGTACGCCTCCCAGATAACCTCGAACGCGCGGAGCTTCGCTGGGCTGTCCAGCCTGGACGGCCCCACGAGCGGCGCGCAGATCCGCCAGGGCCTGCAGATGAAGCTCAGCGGCCTGACGCAGTACGCCGGCGTGCTCAAGGCCCTCGGCAAGCGCGGCCTGTCGAAATCCCTGCTGCGGCAGGTCATGGACATGGGGCCCGAGGACGGCTTGAAGTACGGCCAGATGCTCTTGTCGGCCGACAAGGGGACGTTCAAAGACATCAACGCCGTCCAAGCTCAGGTCGACAAGACGTCCCGTTCCCTCGGGCGCAACAGTGCGGACATGCTCTATGACGCGGGCAAGATGGCCGGTCGCGGGTTCCTGACCGGCCTCGAAGGCGAGATCAAGTCCTTGGACAAGAGCATGGACAAGCTCGCCAAGCACATGGCCAAGTCGATCAAGAAGGCTCTTCATCTCAAGTCCCCGTCGCGGCTTCCGGCGATCCGGCACGCGGGCGCCATGACCGTGGCCGGCCTCGCCGCGGGGATGGACGCTAACCTCGGCGTCCTCGACCAGTCCACGGCGCGCGCAGCCGCCCGGATCGGCCGCTCGGCTGTAGCGCCTCGTCCGGTGATGCGGGCGCCCAGCGTTCCTCTCTCGGGTCGTGGCGCCGTCGTGCAGCAGGTCATCCACGTGCACGTCGCCGGGTCAGTGTGGGCCGAGCGGGACCTGTTCCAAGTTGTGCAGCGGCAGGCGCTGCAGCACAACCGGCGCAATACCAGCAACGGCCTGTCTCTCACCGGGACCCGCGGATGACCCTGGTCGCGCAGTGGACCGACAGCTACGACCTGGCCGCAGGGTTCGTCATCCCCGACCCCACGATCAGTACGCGCCAGGTCGCGGTCGCCAACACCCCGGGGAACTGGCTGATCGCGACCGTGGTCTGGCACACCGGCGCGGGCGCGCAGACCATCCCCACCGTGTCGGTCGGAGACGACGTGCACAACTGGTGGGTGCCCCTGGCGAGGGTCAGCGGCCCCGGCGGTGGGGTGGCGATCTGGGCGGCCCCCAACGCCCGCGCGGCCTCCCGGGTGTACGTGAGCCCGACCGACTACGTGACCGGCATGTCGATCAACGTGATGGAGCACTCTGGCCTCGGCAACTACCTGACCGTGGCGGACAAGAAGACCGCGACCGCCTCGGGTACCAGCGCCTCCCTCACCCTGGCCGCTCCGCCGTCGCAGGCGCTCGCCATCGTGGCCGGCGGCTCGGACAACGCGACCGCGACCCTGACGAGCGCGACGGCCGGATGGACGAGCGCGAGCGCGGTCAGCGGGACGAACGGCGTCGACCTCACCAGCGACACGCGGCTGTTGCCGCGCTATCAGACCACCACGGGCAGCGTCTCGGTCACCTACACCACGTCGGCCAGCGCGAACATCGTTGCGGTGGGCGTGACCATCCTCACCGCCGCAGCGGCCCCCTCCCAGCCGAATCCGAACTGGCCCATCACGACGCTGGAGGTCGGGTTCGGCAGCGGAGCCGGCACGCCCCGCGACCAGATCGCCTGGACCACCCTCCCGAGGCGTTTGCTGGCCTTCGACACCAGCCGGGGGCGGCAGTACGAGCTCGGCGCCCTGCAGGCCGGGGAGACCAACCTGCGGCTGCGGAACGACGACGCCGCCCTGAACCCGGCCAACACGTCGAGCCCGTACTGGCCGAACATCACCGACATGACCCCGGCCCGGGTCACCGCGACCTGGCAGGGCCGCACCTACGGCGTCTTCCACAACCTGGTCGAGCGCTGGCCCCAGAGCTGGCGGGATCCGCACTGGGGCGAGGTCAACGCGACCGCCCAGGGGCCCTGGGCGACGCTCACCACCGAGCTGCCGAACGTCGCGGCCGGGGAGATCCTGCTGGATGCGCCGTACGGCTATTGGCCGCTCAACGACCTGGAGGGGGCACCGACCGGCAGTAACCTGGCCCCGGGCAACGCCGAGCCGTTCGTCCAGCTCGTCAGTAAGTACGGTGCAGGCAGCGCGGTCGCACAGTTCGGGGTGGACTCTGGGCTGCTCATCGGCTCGCCGAACAACACCGCGTGGCAGAACCGCGGTCTCACCTCGCTGCAGACCGTGAACGGGTACTCGCTGCGGTACGGCCCCGGTCCGGCGCTGCCACCGATCTCGCCGGGGTGGACGGTGGAGTTCTGGGCCCGCCTGGACGCGAGCGCCTCGCAGCCCGCGAGCAATCTGGGCCTGATCGCCATGAAGAACGGGGCAGGCGCGGTGATCAGCCTCTACGTGGACCAAGCCACGCAGTGCGTCGCGGTCGCCGACTACGACCCAACGACCCACGTCCGGACCAACACCGTCAGCGGCCTGCAGGTCCTGACCGGCCTCTTCACGCACTTCTGCCTGGTCTTCGACACAACCGGATGGCGGCTGTACGTCAACACCGTGTCCGCCGCCAACCGCACCACGCCGTTGGACTCGGCGGTCGCCTGGATCAGCCTGTGCGGCCAGCAGGACGAGGTCTTTGTGGGCCGCATGCTCAACGGGAGCTTCGCGCACGTCGCGGTGTATCCGCGGCGGCTGCCGTACGGACGGATTGTCGCGCACTACTGGTCAGCGTACGGCGGCAACCGGTACGACTCCGCCGACCAGCGGATCAACAAGCTACTCGCGATCGGCGGAGCGGGCATCGCCCGGAGCATCTCCTACACCTCCGGGTCCACGATGGTCCCGGCCTCAACGATCGAGGGCCAGGCGGTCGCGACGAGCGTGGAGGAGATCGCCTCAAGCGACGGCGGCGGCCTGTACGAAGACGGCCACGGATACCTGTGCTTCACCTCCAAGACGCTCCGCTACAACCGGGGCCCGCAGTACCTTCTCGGGGACCGGCCCGACCTGGGCGAGGTGCCCTACCTCGGCGACGTCGTCTTCGACCGAGACCCCGCCCAGGTCGCGAACTCGATCACGGTGACCCAGGCGCACTACGGCCGCAAGGTCAGCGTCTCGGACGCCGCGAGCATCACCCAGCGCGGGGAGCGGGGCCGGGATGCGACCACCCACGTCGACGACGCCCTGGCCGTTGTCGACCACGCCAACTACCTGCTTCTGCGGTACAAGGAGCCCGGGGCGCGCGTCTCCACGATCACCCTGGACCCGGCCAGCAATCCGGCCGCCTGGCCGACCGCGCTCGGGGTCGAGTGCGGCGACATCGTGACCGTCAGCCGGCGCCCAGTCGGCGGCGTGCTCCTCACCGGCTCCTTCGAGGTCATCGGCGTGAGCCACCGGGTGGACTCCGCCGCCGGCGAGTGGAAGACGACGCTCAACTTGGCGCCGGCCGACCCGTTCTTCTTCCGACTCGACGACGCCACCTACGGCGTCCTGGATGGACCGGGGGTCCTCGGATGGTGATGCCCATGCCTATGCCGGCGCGGCGGAGCGTGATCCAGTACGCCAACGAACTGTTCGGCGTCTCCAGCCTGGAGGAGTATCTGGACTACCTGGATGCGAACCGCGACCGGCTGGGCGTGCCGTTCGTGCCCCGGCCGGAGGGGGACGCGCCGGAGTCGGGGACGGCCTGGGCGCGGGTGGACTGCGCGCGGTGGATCGCTGACTGCCCGTGGCGGTGCGGGTCCAGCCACGCCCTGCCGCGCGCTGAGACCCGGTTCTGGTGCACCGGGTGCGCGAACGGCGCGACCGGGAAGACCTGCGCGGTCGTGTGGCCGACGGCCCGGCAGCGGATCGAGGTCAACCTGGGCACATTGCCGTCGGCACTGGCGAACTGGCCGTGCGCCGAGGACATCCCCCGCTACGAACAGGGCGAGCACACGGCCATGTGCGAGCCGTGCCGCCAGATCGGAGGCCTGTAGATGACCACCGTCCCCTCCCCGCGGACATGGGTCGTCGGGGAGGTCGTCACCGCGGCGAAGATGAACGAGCTGCGGGATGCACTGAACTTCATGCTGTCGCCGCCCCTATGGGAACTCACGCACTCGGGCATCATCAGCCCCGCCACCAGCACCCAGGCCGTGATGCCGATGGACACCGAGATCATCGACCGGGATGGCGGCCACAGCACATCCGTGAACAACTCCAGGTACACCTCGCAGACGGCGGGCTACTACCTGGTCAGCGGCGCGGTGGCGTTCGTCTCCAATGGGACGGGCAAACGCGAGCTCACCATCCTGGTGAACGGTGCCACCGAGACCTATCCCAGCTCGATCCCCGGTCTGGCCGCCGGGTTCACCGGTCTCACCACCAGCGGCCGGATCTACCTGGCCGTGAGCGACTACGTCGAGCTGTATGTCTGGCAGAACTCGGGCGGTGCGCTGAACACCAACACCACCAAGGGCGGGCCCCGCTTCGGCGGCCACTGGATCTCGAAGTAGGCGCGATGGACCCGGCCATTGCGGTGGCCGTGATCGGCGGCGGCTTCGGCATCGTCAGCATGGCTTACACCGCCCGCCAGGCGAGACTCGCCCGCCTGGACAAGACCGAGGAAGACGCGCGCCTGGCCCGCCTGGCGGCCGAGGACGGCGCCTATCGCAGGGCGACCGAGTTCGACATCGGCGTGCAGGCCCGCATGCAGGCCGAGATCACGCGCATGCAGCGGCAGATCACCCGCCTCCAGTACCAGGTCGCCCGGCTGACCAGGCAGATCACCGAGGCGGGCCTGGTGCCCATCACTGTGCCCGAGGAGGATCCATGACGACCGTGACCGGCACCGTCACCACTGCGGCGGGTATGCATCCGCGCGGTGCGAGCGTGGTTGTGACGCTGGTCGACCAGGCCGGGCGCGCGACGCCGGGGTTCGCGGGGACGACCGAGGTCCTCGGGGTCGTCAGCGTGCCGGTCGCGGCGGACGGGTCGTGGAGCGTCTCCCTCACCCCGTCTGCGGACATCACCAGCGCGCGCGGGCCGACGCTCTACCAGGTGACCGAGCGCGTGCAGACCGGCGTCTCGGCGTCGTACTACATCAGCGTCCCGGCGACCGGCCCGGCGTGGGCCGGGGCGCTGCGGGTCACCCTGCCAGGCTCCGCGCCGGAGCAGCTGGTCGGCTATCTGCCGCTGACCGGCGGTGCCCTGTCCGGGCCGCTGATCCTTGCCGATGCGTCCCCGGCGGCCAGTGAGGCGTACGTGGCCTCCCACGGCGGTGGGGGCGGAGGCGGCACCCCGTCCGGCACGGTCACCAGCGAGACCTCTTACGGGCAGGCCGCCGCGGCCGGGGCGGCCACCGCCTACAGCCGCGGCGACCACACCCACGGCACCCCGGCCCTGCCCACCCCGGGCGCGATCGGCGCGGCCACCGCCGGCCACACCCACGCCGGGGTGTACGACCCGGCGGGTACGGCCGCCGCCGCGGTGAGTGCGCACACAGGAGCCTCCGACCCGCACCCGCAGTACCTCACTCCGGCCGAGGGCAACGCCGCCTACGCCGCGCAGGGGCATGCCCACGCGGGTGAGGACATCACCACGGGCACGGTCGCGGCGGCCCGGCTGCCGGTCGGCACCGGTGCCGGCACGGTGGCCGCCGGGAACGACTCCCGCCTCATCGGCGCCGTCCAGCAGAGTCTCCTCACCGCGAAGGGTGACGTGTTCGCGGCCACCGGATCCGGCGTGGTCGCCCGGCTCCCGGCCGGCGCGGACGGCCAGGTGCTCACCGCGGACGCCGCGCAGACCTCCGGCCTGAAGTGGGCGACGCCCAGCGGGGGCGGATCGTCGGGGGGCGGCCCGGTCTACCCGCTGTCCGCGTACGGCCTGAAGGCGTGTACCGGTGACCCTGAAAATTTCCAGTTCGGCTCCACCGCGTCCAACAACACGATTTTCGGAGCGCGATTCGAGATCCCCGCAGGCGTCCCGGTCGCGGCCATCTATGCGGCGGTGCGTGCGGGAGGCACCTACGCATCGTCCGCGACGCCGAATCAGATGGGGCTCTACGACGACAACGGTCAGCCATTGGGCGTCACCCCGGACGACTCCAGTCTCTGGACAGTCGCCGGGTGGCGCGGCGCGGCTCTCGTCGGCGGGACCATCGCGGCCCAGGGGGCCAGCAGGATGGCCTACCTTCTGCTGCTCTTCGGCGGCATGTCGGGTGTGGTGATGCCCTACCTGGCCGCCGCCAACGACGCCAACGCGGCGTGGTTCTCCGGCGGGGTGGGCGTCACGAAGCGGCGAGCCTTCTACGTGGGCGCCACCAGCCTGCCCGCCAGTTTCAACCCGGCCACCTACGGCACGCCGACCACCTACCTGTCATTGGCGGGAACCGCCTGAGCTGTCTTCGACGTGGAAGAGGTGACGTATGCCCGCTGTGGGCGTGGATGAGGTGACCCGGTGAGGCCGGTCAGCCGGAGGGCGTGGGGGGCCAGGCCGCCCAGCAGGACGTACACGAGGGTCGGCGGCACGCGGGGGGTGAAGGTCCACTACACCGGCGGCCCCGTACCGGCCGACATCGCCGAGCCCGGTAACCATCGCAAGTGCCTGGAGCTCGTGGCGGGCATTCAGCGGATGCACATGTCCGGTGGCCGCGGCGAGGTCTACCTCGACATCGGCTACTCGATGATCGCCTGCCCGCATGGGCGGGTGCTGATGGGGCGCGGCCCGCATGTGCTGCCGGCCGCGAACGGCGCGAACCTCAACAGCGGGCATTACGCGGTGCTCGCGCTCGTCGGGTCCTCGGGTTTCACGGTGCCGAACGATGCGCTGCTGCACGCCGTGGCCGACGCGATCGAGTACCTGCGCGAGCACGGCGACGCCGGGGACGAGATCAAGGGCCACCGGGACGGCTACTCCACGAGCTGTCCCGGCGGCCCGCTGTACGCCTGGGTGCGCGCCGGAGCGCCCCGGCCGTCCACCATCCCGCCCGTCGAACCACCCGAGGAGGAAGAGATGCCCGAAGTCGTATCGCTGGGCCTGGAGGACGAGATCGTCGTCCCGTCGGCCCAGGACTATCAGCCGTGGTGGACGGCCGAGTGGAGGGACACCGCGGGCTGGCACCCGGCCGGCGGCCAGAGCATCGCGCCGACGAGGGATGTGTGGGCCGACGTCGTCGCGCACGTCGCGCTGCGCGGCCTGACGCCCGGCGAGCCGGTCGAGGTCGGCCTAACCCGGCACCTCGCCGACGGCAGCTCGGTGGACATCGCCTGGCCGACGGGCCGCCTCATGACGGTCCGCGCCGACGTCGACGGACGGGTGGAGGCCAACCTTGGCGGCCACTTCAAGCTGTCGGCTCTTCACCGCGGCCGGGTGACGATCCGCCACGCCAGCACGGGCACGGTGACCTTGGAGACCTCCTCAGCCTTCAAGGCGATCCTGCACCGCTATGCCTCGCCGTGATCGAGGGAGCGGTCCTCGCCTACCTGATGGGCCGGGCCGATCAGCGGCCCGATGACCTGCCCAGATGTTCCTGGGTTTCAGAAACCCAACCCCAACCGAGGAGGAAAACCATGAAGATCGGCTCTTACGCGAAAGCGATCGTGTCCGCCGTGTCCGCCGGTGCGGCTGCGCTGGTCACCGCGATGGGCGACGGCATCGTCACGCCCGGCGAGGGGGTCACCGTCGGCCTGGCCGCGCTGGGGATCACCGCGGCGGTGCCCAACGCCGTGCGGTCGGACCCGCCCAGCAGGACGCCCGGCTACCGGGGCGGGCACGGGGATCTGCTGTGACCCGGTAGCCCCGCCTCCTCGGGCGCGTCATGCTGGGCGTTATGACTGGGCGACAGGTGACGTTGGTGGGCGGGCCGTTGGATGGGATGGAGTTCCCCGATCCGGACCCCGGGGCGGACGACAAGGGCGCGTGCATGATCGTGCCGGGTGAGATGTCGCGCGCGGTGTATGAGCCCGACCCGGGCGGGCCGCCGGAGGTCTGGCACCACCGGGGATGGGTCGGCTGACGACCCCCCGCGCAGCAAGAAGGCCCGCCGCTCGAAGGAGCGGCGGGCCTGTTTGCGTGTCCGGCTAGCAGAACTCGCAGTCGGCGCGCGCGATCAGGTGCTCGCGGTTGTGGATCCACTCCGCGTCGCGTTCGGCGGCCAGCTGCCCGCGGAGGGCGTAGCCGCCGCCCTCACAGCTGGCCGTGTGGTTCTCGGCCCGGCCGCAGCCGACACAGACAAGGGTCATGTGGTCCTCCTGGGGGTGGGTGTGGGGTGAGCGTACGGCGGGCCGGTGACAGCCCGCCGGCTGTCAGCGGGTCGGCCGCTTGAGGACGACTGCGGTGGCGTCGTCGCGGTAGCCGTCCTCGTCGGGCCGGGCGGCGGCCACGAGGGCATCGGCCAGGGCCTGTGGGTCGTCGGCGTGCTCGCGCACCAGTGCCTCCACCTCGTCGTGCGGCACCCGGTCGTGGACGCCGTCGCTGGTGAGCAGCACCAGCGGGGCGTCGGTCCAAGCCTCCGCGACCGTGGCCACCGCAGCGGTGGCCACGGTGGTGCGCACCCATTGGGCCGCGCGCCGGGTGATCTCGCCGGCGTAGCCGCACATGGCCAGCTGCTCGGCGAGGGTGTGATCGACCGTGAGGGGCCGGAGCCGGCCGTCCTCCAGGGCGTAGGCGCGGGCGTCGCCCACCCAGGCGACCCGGACCCGGTCGTCGCCCGGCTCCGCGACGGCCACCACGGCGACGGCGTCCGGCTCCGGCTCGTCGGCGGCGCCGGGGTCGGCCACCAGCTCGGTGGCGGTGAGCAGCCCGGCCAGAGGTCCGCGGCGGGCGGCGGCGCGGGCGGCCACCTCGGCGAGCATGTGCGCCACCGCGGCCACACGAGGGCTGTGGCCGATTCCGTCGACCACGGACACGGCCACGGTGCCGTCGGCCTGGCGGTGGACGGCGGCGGTGTCACCGCTGGGGGTGGTCGTGCCCGGCCGGGTCGCCAGACCGGTGATGATCATCAATGCCACTCCTTTTCTTAGAGAACACAAGATCACGGGGATGCCCCCATAATCGGCGTTATCGGGTGGC
Source organism: Streptosporangium sp. NPDC006007 (assembly GCF_040614315.1). Classification (NCBI taxonomy): domain Bacteria; kingdom Bacillati; phylum Actinomycetota; class Actinomycetes; order Streptosporangiales; family Streptosporangiaceae; genus Streptosporangium; species Streptosporangium sp. NPDC006007. The sequence continues at coordinate 235,920 of NZ_JBEXUG010000002.1, forward strand.
CTGGGTCAGGTAGCCGTTCAAGGTGGTGCGCTTCACGCCCAGATCGTCGGCGATCTGCTGCACCGTCCACCGCCGCTTCCCGTCCTCGCCCACCTCGGCGTACATCGCGCGGGCCCGCTCGACCTGGTAGGGCTTCAGCTTCGGCTTCCGGCCGCCGGATCGGCCGCGGGCGCGAGCTGCCTCCAGGCCGTCCATGGTGCGGGCCACGATCATGTCCCGCTCCCACTCGGCGAACGCGGCGAGGATGTGGAAGAACAGGCGGCCCTCGGGCGTGGTGGTGTCGACGCTCTGGTCGAGGGCGCGCAGGCCGGCGCCGACGGCCTGGACGCGGTCGGCGGTGTCCTTGAGCATCTTCACCGACCGGCCGATCCGGTCGAGCTTGGTGAAGACGAAGACGTCGCCCTCGCGCAGGGCGTCGAGGGCGCGGTCGAACTCCGGACGGCTGGAGAGCGTCCCGCTGGCCTTGTCGATGTAGATGCGCTGGCATCCGGCGGCGGTCAGGCGATCGTGCTGGCTTTCGGAGTGCTGGTCGCGGGTGCTGACCCGCCCGTAGCCGATGAGCATGATGGGAAAGGCTCCTTTGCCGTCATAGATTTCCGTCACGGGTTTCCGTCGTTTTCGACCTCGCAGGACGCGAAACGATCACACGCGACGGCAGACGATCGTTTTCCGACACCGGTAGGGAAAGAGCGGCCCCGGCACCCTCGGGCGCCGGGGCCGACCTCCTCGCGACTACTCGTCGTCGTCCTGGTCGATGCCGACCCGGGCGACGCGGTTGCCGGCGGCGTCGTAGGCGTGGCTGCCGCGGATCTTCACCGGGCCGGTGACGGTGACGATCTTCTGCGCGGTCTGCGTGATCCTCGGCCTGGTCTTCGGTTCTTTCGCCATGATTCGGTGCCCTTTCTAGTAGCCGTGGCGCTTGAGCGCGTCGTATGCGGCGATGACCTCAGCCTGGGTGCTCTGCAAGATCAAGGCGTTGAAGGCGTCCCGGGCGGCCTCGAAGTCGCGGCTGTCGAGGTCCCTGTCTCCGGCGTCGGTTTGGTCCATGCCGAGCTTGATCAGCTTCATGACCCGGTCGCGGCGGACCGGGGGTGCGGGCTGCTTGTCCTGCTTGTGCTGCTTTTTGCCGAACAGTCCCATCTCGGGTCCTCTCGATTCGATCTTGTTGTGGATGTGGTGGGTCAGGAGTAGAGGCCGTCCGCGTGCTCGTGGCTGTCGCAGGCCCAGACGAGATCGCCCCGGAAAGTGATCATCCGGACCGGTCGGCGCGTGCAGCCTCCGGAGAAGCACTGGCCCCTCTCGCTGCGCTCCAGGTAGGTCGGCCGTCTGTGTCCCATTGGTCAGCCCTCCAGCGAGGTGTGGCAGGCGTCGCAGCAGACCTCGCGTCCCCAGGTGCTCCCGGCGACGAACGCGACCACCCCGGCGACCCCGTACAAGGCGGGCAGGCCAGCGAACAGGGCCGCGGTGAACGCGGCGGCGGCGAGTGCCGTCAGGACCGTGCACCGCACGGTGGTCAGGCCGAGCTCGCGTCCAACGGTTCGGATCATGGTGATCTCCTTGTCTCGGGTGGTGGAGCGTCTGCTCCGGGCACCCGCCCGGCCTGGTGGCCGGGCGGGCACCCGCACAGTGCGCTACCGCCGGTACCAGGGCACGTTCTTCTCGGCCGCCAGGACCCGGCCGTTCTTCTCCCAGTACTCGGCGTCCTCCGTGTCCCGCGGCGTCATGGCGTGGAGCTCCTCGCGCGCGGTCTTCAGCTCCTCGCGCGCTTCGTCCTTGCTCCGGTCCTTGCTGCTGAACAGACCCATGTCGATGTCGATCTCCTCTCGGGGGCCCGGGGTGGGCGCCCTGGGCGTCCCGCCCGACCGTGAGGCCGGGCGAGCACCCGGGGCGTCCGCCCTACCTCTCCGCGCAGGGGCCGCCGCCGCACCGGTGCAGCCCGCACGCCGCACAGAGGTCGGTGCGCTCCACCTCCAGCGGGGTGCCGGAGCGGCGGATGCTGCGTGCCCACAGGGCCGCGTCCAGGCGACCGGCCTCGGCCACCGGGCGGCCGGCGTCGTCGACGACCGTGTACTTCTTCGCCTTCGCCATCTCGGTCTTCCTCTCGTGTGGTCAGGCGCTCAGGTGCGCCGGGGCGGTGGTGGTCTCCGCGGCGTCCACGGCGAGCCGGTCGGCGGCGGGGAGGGCGGGGGTGGTGCGGGAGGCCAGGACGCGCGCCGTGGTGGTCCTCGCGGGCGTCCGGGCGGGCATCGGCGGCGTGGTCTGGCGGACCGGGGAGGCGCGGCGGGCCAGCAGCGCGATCGTGGTGATCGCCGAGTAGCCGGTCAGGCCGAGCAGCGCCCAGGCGGTGACGGTGCTACCGCCGGCCACCGCGTACAGGCCCATGCCGGAGCCGAGCACCACGGTGGCCACCAGGCCCGCGCCGGTGATGGCGGGGTGGACGTAGACGACGCGGGGAGCGGGCTCACACATCGCGCTCACCCCGCGTGGTCTCGCGGAGCGCGGCCAGGATCTCGGCCGCCCGCCCGGTGGGGGCGGGGTTGCCGTCCTGGTCGATCGGGCCGTCGTACGACTCGCGCAGCTCGCGGAGCCGCCGGAACGCCTCGGTGCCGAACAGTCCCATCTCGTCCGTTTCCTCTCGATCTCGTCGTGGATGTGGTGGGTCAGCCGAAGAAGCGCCGCAGCCCCTTCGGGCGGGCACCGGCCCGCTGGAGGGCGTCCTCCTTCAGCGAGGCGGCCTTGCGCTTGCCGACCGCCCGCACCAGCTCGGCGTCGGCCCGCTCCTTCGCGGCGCGGGTGACGCCTCCGCCGATCGCCGCCGTCGCGAGCGTGTTGAGCGTGTTCGCCGTCTCGGCCTTGGCCTTCATCGCGGCGATCTGGGCGGGGGTCATCTTGCTGGCCATGTCGATCTCCTTCAGGGCATGAGGGATTGGAGGGAGCGGCTGCTCCGGGACCCCTCCCAGCCGTGCCGGGAGAGGGCCCGCAACCTCCGCTGTGTGATCTTCATTTCGAGGTAGCGGCCCCGGCTGAGGTAGCGGCACCGCTACCTCACGCCGCTACCGGCCTGACCTGGGAAAACCTGTGAAGGTAGCGGGTAGCGGGCATCCCCGCAGACGGCGCTCAGCCCCCCGCTGGAGGGGGTGTGAGGGGGCCGGGCGCGCTACCCTCCGGCGATCTGCCGCCGCTCCAGCGCGGCGTTCACAGCTGTCCGCTTGCAGCCCTTGGGCACCCGGCCGTCGGCCGTCTTGACGTTCTCGCTCGGCACTCCCAGGCCGCGCAGCAGCGAGCTCACCGACTCGGCCGTCACGTCGCCGTACGCCTCCGGCCGGTGCTCGGCCAGCAGGTCGGCCAGACGCTGCCACGGCACCCCGCTGCGGTCGGCCGGCCACACCCGGACAACGTCGATGAGGATGTCCAGGCGCGGCTGCTCTTCCTCCTCGGCCCAGGGCGCCCTGCCGCCGCGCAACTCCGCCGCGCGGGCCAAGATCCCCCTCGCGGTCTCCGGAGTCGGGTACTGGGCGCGGACCGCGATCGGCTCACGCAGACCGGTGACCATGGCCCATCCGGCGTCGATCTCCGGCCGGAACGACGTGCCGGTGATGCCCGCCCGGTAGGAGCCGGTGCCCAGGATCATGTCGTTCTCCTGGTGGCCGCGGACCGCCAGGCAGGCCCGCATGGTCACGCAGCGGGTGATGTTCGGCGGGACGCTCTTGGCGTCGGGGATCTGCGTGGCCAGGATGACGATGAGGTTCAGCGCCCGGCCGCGGCGAATGAGCCGCTCGGCGGCGTCGGCGACCTCGGCGTCGGGCAGCAGTTCGTGCGCCTCGTCGATGATGATGACAACCGGGTGCAGGCCGGAGCCGGGCATCGCGGCGAGCTCCGGCGTGACCTTGCCCTCGGGGGCCAGACCCTTCTCCCGGAACTTCTTGATCCGCTTACCGCGCTTCTCGGCCTCCGCGAGGCCCCAGGCGATGATGCGCGCCCCGCCCTCCAGCGCCTCGTCGTCGACACCGCAGTAGTACTCCGAGCACAGGCCGGCCTCGTAGAAGTCGGTGAAGTCACCGGTCCCCTTGAACTCGGCGATCTTGAATTCGGTGTTCACGTCCAGTGCGGCGCCGAGCGCGAGCGCCCGCGCGAAGAACGACTTGCCGGACCCCGGCACACCGCCGATCAGCCAGTTCCGCTGGAACAGCGACGCCGACACAGGCCGCTGCCGCTGGTCGGCGCCGAACGGGATCGGCTCGAACACGCTGGTACGGGCGTCGGCGGCGGCGAGCGACCACTTCGGCGGCTTCATCTTGGACGCCGGCTCGTAGCCGACCCACAGGTCCAGCTGTCCCTCATGATCAGGGCCGACGCTCGGCCACACCTGGTCGACCGGCAGGCGTAGAGCCGACGACAGGGCCTTACGCTCGGCGACGATCTTCCCGGCGACGACGCCCGGCGGCAGGTTGACCCGAGCCAGCTGGCCGGGCCCATCCCGGTGGATGTCGGTCGGGAACTTGATGTCCGCAGGGTTCTTCGCGGCGTTCACGCCGGGCGCGCACAGGGCCTCGCGTACGATCTCCGCCGTCAGCCGCCGGTATCGCGTGGTGGTCACCGTCGCCCCCTGCACGAGCGGCCGGTCCGCAGGCCGGCCGAACCGGGCCAGCACGGCCACCAGGGCGGCCCCGGCGGCGACCTGCCAGCCGACCGGCACCAGGTAGACGCCGAGCCGTACCGCCAGCGCCCCGCCGAGCAGCACACCGCCGGCCACGAGCGCCCGCAACCGGATCTGCTCCCTCTGGCTGGTCTTGACCTGCATGAAGGTGTGCACGTCACCGGCCTTGGCCTGCCGGGCGCGCAGCTGTCCCTGCTCGGCGTCGACCACCCACCGCCAGCCCCGGCGGATCAGGCGGGCCGCGCCGATCGGCGCCCACATCAGCACCCGGGCCGCGTACGTCGGCACGCGCACCAGGTGATACAGCACCTGGTGGGTCAGGCGACCGGCCCACCAGCGGGTGATGGCCTCCAGGTCACGGCGCGAGCGCGCCCACGCCGGAAGGATCGGCCTCAGCGGGTTGTCGTGGCGGCCGGTGATGGTGCCGGTGTACGCCGGCACCAGTTCGGCCGGATCGTCGGGCCGGTCGACGGGCTGATCGGTCTGGATCTCGCGCGGCTCGGTGAGCTGCTCGGCGTCGAACTCCTCGACCGGCGCCTTTACTTCGAGCATCGGCGTCTCCTCGCCATCGCGGACGATACGGAAGGGGCGGCTCATGCCCGGCCTCCCGCCTGGCCGAGCTGCGGGCCGGCGCCGAGCGCGGCCACGCCGACGGCGAGCGCGGCCACGACCGTGCCGACCGCCCAGGCGGTGTGCCAGCAGATCCGGCACACCACGGCCAGCAGAAGGAGCAGCACGACGGCGGCGACCTGGACGGTGCGGGCGCCGGTCCGGGCCCATCCGGCGTGCTGGACGGCGGCGCGCAACTCGGCTGGGGTGCGGGCCTGCGCATCGAGCGGGCGGATCATGAGCAGGGCGAGCGCCACCAGGGCCGGCAGCACGGTCAGCGTGGTCATGACCCACCCCCGGCGATGATCAGCGCGGACACGAAAAGCCAGCCGATGTGCCAGGACTGATCCAGGGCGTAGGCGCCGGTGCCCAGATGCGGGGCATCCGTCGTGCCGGGGCGGGGCGCACCGAGCCGGTGGAAGTCGCCCTTCCCGGTGCGCTCGGCGAGCGCGGCGGTGGCACTCATCACGCCTCGCCGCCGACCTGGGAGCCGTTGACCCGCGCCTGCGCCGACTCCTCCAGGACCTTGCGCATGAGCCACTCGCCAGTGCCCGCGGGAGGCTCGCCGGCCTTCTGCTCGGTGAGTACGGGCGGGAACATGTGATCAAGCGCAGCGTCGTCCGGTGGCACAGGAGGAGTCCGCGGAGCGGGGCGTTCGGTCCCCTGCTCGGCCTCGGCGGCGGCCTGCTCCTGACGCTCCCGATCCACCTCGGCGATGATCTCTTTGGCCTCGCCGACCTCGATGCCCCACCGGTTCGACAGGGGTCGCCAGCCCAGGCGCTTGCCGCCCGGCTTGAGGCTGTCTTCGTAGGCGAGTCGTGCCGCCTCGAACCGGTCGATCGGCAGCAGCCGTTCCACTACGGTCACGGTCTCGACGACGGTCTCGGGCTGGCACACATGCTCGGCGGCGAGCTGCTGGGCGGGCGTCTCCTGGGTCACCGCGGCGGCGCGGCGGGCGGTGCGCACCAGCCACATCAGCAGCTCGTAGGCGCCGACGAATGCCACCGGTGCGAGGGCGCTGAGCAGGCGCGATCCGTGTCCGCCGGACCAGCCGTGTGCCACGTTCGCCACCAGGGTGACCGCGCAGCCGAGGGTGAGCGCGGCCCAGGCGCCGAGTGGTACGGGGATGCCGCGGCGGGAGCAGTAGACCATCACCAGGGAGGCCATGACGATCACGCCGTCCGACATCGCCGGGTACAGGATCGCCATGTCCGCTCGTTCTCCGAGCGCGATGGCCAGGCCGTAGAAGTGGTGGTACGACACGTAGGCCGCGGCTCCGGCGACGGCGAGCAGGATGGTGATGGCGGCGCCGCGGATGACCCGGTCGGCCCGGATGCTCGTGCCGGGCGAGGCGGGCCCCTCGGGGACCGGTACGGGGCGGGGCCGGGCGGCGGCCGGAGGGATGCGGCGGCCCTTGGTCAGCAGGCGGCCGACGTGCCGCCGCTCCGTACGGTTGTTCTTCACAGTCCTTCTCCTGCTGGTGCTGGTCGGTTGCTGGCTGTTCGGTGGGGTGCGGGATTGAGGGCGGAGGTCGGCGCTGGAATCGCCGGCCTCCGCCCGGTCCGGGGCTCAGCCCTTCGGGGAGGGCTTCGGCTTCTGCTGGGGGACGTTGGCGTCGCCGTCGCACTCCCGGCAGGGCAGGCCCCAGGTCTTGCCTTTGCCCTGGCAGGTGGGGCAGGTCTCGCTCATCAGGCCGAGACGGCGGCCCGGCCGCCCTGGTGGACGAGGTCCTTGAACCCGGAGCCCGGCCTGAACTTCGGCGCCCGCTTCGCCGGGACGTGGATCTCCGCGCCCGTGACCGGGTTCTTCGCGGTCCGCGCCGACCGGTCCACGGCCTCGAACGCCCCGAAGCCGGTGATCGAGACCTTCTCCCCGCGGGCCACGGCGTCCTGGATGGACTCCAGGACGGTGTTCACGGCGTGGACGGCGGCCGGGCGGTCGCCGATCGCCTGGGCGACGGCGTCGATGAGCTGGGTCTTGTTCATGCGGTTCTCCCTTGTGGGTGCCGAGGTGGTGGAGCTGCTGCTCCGGACACGCGCCCGCGCGGGGCGGGCGCGATCCGCAACCTCAGCTCAGCTCAGCGACCCCAGGAACAGGCACGTCTCGACGTCCACGCCCTCCGGGACGTCGGCCTCGGAGTCGTACTGGATGCCGTCCTCCTCGTAGAGGTCGGTGTCGGTGCTCCACAGGGCGCTGTAGGAGTCCGGCTCGTTGGCGTCGTCCTTGGCGATGTACACATGCATGTCGCCGGGCAGGTCGGCCAGGACAGCGCGCAGGTCGTCGACGGTCATCTCGATTTCTCCTTGGTGGTCTGGGTGGGTGGTGCGTGTCCGCCCGGGGCTCGCACCCGGTGTGCCTGCTGGCCGGACTGGTGGATCTCAGTGGTGGAGCGTCTGCTCCGGGCACCCGCCCGACCCTTCGGCCGGGCGGGCACCCGCACAGTGCGCTACGCCTGGAGGTCCTGGAGGTCCTCGGCGCACCGCGCGCATACGCGGCTGGTCGCGGGGCGCGCGCCGGGGAATCGGATCGTCGAGGAGGCGACGGCGTTGCTCTGGCAGTACGCGGCGGTCGGGCAGCACGGGCACCCGACGCGGCGGCAGATGGTGTCCGTCTCGGTCTCCTTTGTGTGGGCGCGCTTCTCCAGCTCGGCCCGGTAGGCGAGGTCCTGGGGCGTCTCCTGCTCCCGGGCGGCGGCGAGCTCGGCGAGGCCGGTCTCCAGGAGCAGCTCGGCCGGGGTGAGCCGGTCGAGGCGGGCCACGTCGGCGGCCAGCTGCTCGGCGGGGGTCATCAGCACTCCCCGTCGTCGCTGCGGGACGCCGCGGCGAGCACGGCCAGGACGAGGAGGATGCCGCCGACGATCAGGTAGGGGGTCACGACTCCTCCTCGTCGGTGGTGTCGGCGGACTCGGTCATCGCCGAGTCCAGGGCGTTGAGGGCGGTGAGGGTGGCGGCGAGCCGCTCGGCGGGCGTCATCACTCACCGCCGATCAGGTCGGCGGCGGCGATGAGCGCCTCGCCCAGCTCGACGTCCCGGCCGCGGGCCACCAGGGCCCGGCCGAGGGATCGGGCGGCGGGAGGGGTGAGGTACGTCGCGGGGGCCGCGAGCTCGTCGCCGTGCCAGACGCTGAAGCGCACCTGGGCGTCTCCGCCTGCGGTGGCGGTGGTGATGGACACCATGGTGTCGCTGTCGAGGGCGGCGACCAGGGCGCGGTGCCAATGGTGCTCACCGTCGGTGGTGCACCAGGAGGGGCAGGGGGTCTCGGCCATCACGCCTCTTCCTGGGGCAGGTCCGTCAGGGGGGTGTAGTCGGCGAGGTAGCCCCGGTCGGCTTCCTCGACGGTGCACCGGCCGTCGGCGAGCGCCCAGAACGCGGCCTGGATGTCCTCGTCGGCGGTGTGCCTGGAGTTGAGTAGCCAGTCGATGGCCTCGTTCCACTGGGCGGTGGCGGGGTCGGCCGGGGGGTGGCCTTCGAAGGCTTTGCCGAGGAATCCGAGGACGGCAAGGGTTTCGGTGATCGCCTGGTCCCGCGCGGCCTGGTCGGTGGGCAGCTGGTAGCCGTGCCGCTCCAGGACCGCCTTGACGTCCACGAAGAGGGCGATGGTGAAGCGGTCGCCGTCGTGGTCCGGGGCGGGCGGCGGGGGGAGCTCGGTCACCGCACACCGCCCTTCTTGCAGGCGGCGCAGTTGGGCGCCGTGCAGCTGCTGGTGGAGACCGTGGGGCGGCACTCGCTGAGGGCTTGGTTGAGAGTGGCCAGCGTCTCAGCGATCTGCTCGGGGCTCACCGGGTGCTGCCGTGGGTGTGGGTGATGGGGCTGGAGGACTGAGCGCCGCAGGTGCAGGTGTAGATCGGCCGGGTCGGGCGGCCGGTGTTGGCGCCGGAGGGCCACTGGCTCATCGGACGCCCCCGACCAGCTCACCCTGCGGGGCAGCGGCGAGCAGCTCCCCCAGCGCTTCGTGAAGCCGCGCGGCGTCGGCGAGCGTGAGGTCCACGTCCCGCAGCTGCCACAGAAACACACGCGGGCCGCCGTCAGTGAAACCGAGCAGCAGGTCACCGGCCGGGGTGGACGCAGTGGCAAGGCAGTAGCCGTCGAAGTGGTCGGTGCACCACGGGCGGCACCGAGTAGTGTGGAGCATGATTCTTCTCCTTGCGGGGTGGGATCACGGGTCCGTTCCGGTGGTCAGAGACCGGACGGGCCCACATTGCTTTCAGGGGCCGCAGCGGCGGAGCACGGCGGAGGCGTAGATCCTCCACTGGCCGCCAGGCGTGCGGGTGGCAGCGATCCGACCGCTCCTCGCCCACCGCCTCACGGTCTTGGGATCGACCCTGTAGATCTTGGCCACCTCCTCCGGATGCATTAGGGGCTCAGGGGTGGGACTAGGCACGGGGCGCCTCCAAATCAGGCATACGGGAATAAGCCATCCCCTAAAGGAGTTCCCTATTGGAGATGAACTATGTGCTACGTACTTCATACTACCCGTTCGAGGTTGGGTCAACGAGAATGAAGTACGTAGTGCGGTGATAGATAGGATCGACGCCATGTCCGCTGCCAGTCAGTACCGCGAGATCGCCAGCGTCATCCGAGCCCGCATCCATGACGGGACTTACCGACGCGGCAGTCGATTGCCCCGTGAGGAGGAGCTGGCCGTGCAGCTCAGGGCCAACCGGGTAACGATCAATCGGGCGCTGAGAGTCCTCGTCGCAGAGGGGCTTTTGCGTGTCCATCGAGGCATGGGGACCTTCGTCTACGAGCTCCCGCCGCTTCCTCGTCACGCTGCCGTCAGGCACAGTCGGGAGCACCGCGAGCGCGGCGGCTCAGGAGGTGCCTTAGCCACCGAGTTGGCAGAGCTGGGCTACACCCTCCGCTCGGACAACACCGTCAGTCCTGGCCAGCCGCCGACGCACGTTGCGGAGATTCTCGGTGTGGACCCCGAGACGGACAGCGTTATCGTGCGCGCCCGTCACATGCGGGCGATCCCCTCCGAGGGGACCCGAGAGGTTCCTATCCAGATTGCGACGAGCTACATTCCACGTGCCATCGCCGATGGCACGCCGATCGCCGAGAGGGACTCTGGCGTTGGTGGCATCTCCAGCCGCCTAGCCGAACTCGGCCACGCCCAGGCGGAGATTGAGGAGCGCATCATCGTCCGGCCGCCGACTCCACAGGAGGCGACGTTCCTCCAGATGACCGAGGATCAGCGGGTCTATGAGATCACGCACACTGGATGGACCAGCGACGACCGACCAGTCAAAGTGACGCTCTACGTCATGCCGACCTACCAGTGGGACCTGCGCTACCGATACCCGGTGGACTGAGCCCGCCATCCACGCATGTGGGGATGACCCCTTCGACAGCAGAGAGCCCCGGCCGTCCCAGCGGCCGGGGCTCTCCTTGCGTTTGGGCTATCCCCGCATCCAGTTGCCGCACCCCTCACTCGTGAACCCCTCACCTCGTCTCATCAGCGTCACCGTCACCCCTCCGGGCGCGTTCTTCACAAAGTCGTTGGCGATGGTGGCCCCGCCGGCTGTTGAGCGCTCCCAATAGCAGTCGGTGATCCGTCCCGGCGTGGTCCGGTAGGTCCCGGCCTTGATGTCCTTACCGACCTCGTATGTGCCGTCCGTGAATCCGCCTTTGGCCTTCCGCAGGACAGACAGGTACTTCGGGCACAGGTGCTCGACCGCTGCCTGGTAGTCGGCACCATCCCATTCGTTCTCGATGATCGCGTCAACGGTCGGCGGGCCGCTAAAGGCGCCCTCGCTCCAGCCGTCCTCATCGTCGCTCTCGGAGGACTGCCCGCAGATTGCATGTCCTTCCTCGATGTCTCCGGGATTGAAGGTGATCATCCCGGAGACATCGGGCTTGTTGCCGAGGGCCTTGAGGTACCCCATCTCCTGCGGGGTCAGAACCGTTTCGCTCGGCGTCGGCGTGGCCGAGGCCGCCGAACTGGGCTGCTCCAAGGGGACGGTGACCGAGGCGGCTGGCGCGTCGGCCTTCGTGCCGGAGCATCCAGCCGCGAGGACGAGTAGGGCGAGGGGGAGCATTCTCCGCAAAGTGACTCCTGGTGAGGATGTCGAGGCGGAAAGTAGACGCTGATCACTGATGGCCGGTTGTCCGAGCCGGAGGGAAAGGTGACTACCGCTTCCTGCGGGCCGTGAGGGCGGCCGTGGGTGCCTCAGAACGCCTGCGCAGCCCTCCCGGCGAGCTAGTGCTGCGCTGCGCTACCCGGGACTCTGAGGGCGAACCAGCCGCTGCGGAGTGAGAATCCGTGGCGGCCGGTGGCGAGTGAACCATATACGGCCGGAGGCGTTTTCATGATCGTGCGCACCTGGTGCGCAAAGATCTTGAATTTACCTGGGGTGCCCTGGGGTTTGATGAAACACCATGGTGTACATACCTGCTGGTCAGGGACTAGACCGCGTCCTTGACCAGCAGGGTCACGCACTCCACGTGGTGGGTCATCGGGAAGGCGTCGAAGGCCCGCAGGTCGGCGAGGCGGTAGCCCCGGTCGCCGAACCAGGCGAGGTCGCGGGCGAGGGTGGCCGGGTCGCAGGAGACGTAGACGATCCGGCTCGCCTCCAGGGTGGCGATACGGTCGACGACCTCACGGCCGAGACCGGCGCGGGGCGGGTCGACGACGACCAGGTCCGCGCGCTCGATGCCGAAGTGGTCCAGGGCGCTCTCCACCCGGCCCCGGGCGAAGCGGGCCTGTGGGAGGTCACGGAGGTTGCGCTCGGCGTCGCGCACGGCCGGGGACTCGGACTCGACGCCGAACACCGCGCCCTCGGGTCCGACCGCCTCGGCCAGACCCGCGGCGAACAGGCCGACACCGCAGTAGAGGTCGAGCGCCCACTCCCCCGGCCGCGGGGCGGCGAACTCCAGGACCGCGTCGAGCAGGGTGGCCGCGGCCCCGGGATGGACCTGCCAGAAGCCGCTCCCGGTGACCTGGAAGTTCCGGTCGCCGACGCGCTCCACGAGGTGGTTGCGGCCGTGGACCACACGGGTGTGCCCCTTGCCCTCGTTCACGAAGACGGCCACGCTCGCGTCGAGATCGGGCACCGCCACCGTACGGCGGGGCTTGGGCGCGACCACGACGGCCTGGTCCCCGGTGTTGGAGGCGATGACCTCCACCGAGGAGGCGTTGCGCCAGTTCATGACCTCGGCGCCGACGTTCTCCACCTCGGGGTGGGCGATCAGGCAGGCGTCCACCGGCTCGATGTCGTGGGAGCGGTGACGGCGCAGGCCGAGGACGCCGTCCCGGTTGACGGCGAACTGGACGCGGGTGCGCCAGCCCAGCCCGTCGGGGGCGCCGGGGACCTCCTCCACGACGCCCTTCCACTCGATCCCGGCCAGCCGCTTGAGCTGCTCGGCGATCACGTCGGTCTTCAGCAGGCGCTGGGCGTCGAGGGAGGCGTGCTGCCAGTCGCAGCCCCCGCAGCGGCCTGGACCGGCGAACGGGCAGGGTGGGGTCACCCGGTCCGGGGAGGCGTCGAGGATCTCGACCGCGTCGGCCCTGAGGAACCGGGTGGTCTCCTCGGTGACCCTGGCGAGGACGCGCTCACCGGGGAGCGCGTGCCGTACGAAGACCACCCGGCCGTCATGACGGGCGACGCACCAGCCACCGTGTGCGACGGGCCCCACAGTCAGTTCGATCGCCATCGCCATGCCCCCAAGGTTCGTCGTCGGTCAAGCCTCCCCGCAGTCAGGGGTACATACGAAAGGTTAAGCCTTGGCGTCCTGGTCCTGAGCCACGTCCTGCCCGGCCGCCTCGGAGCGTGGACGGCGGACCGCGCCGGGGGCGAAGGGCTCCGGACGGCCCTTGAGACGGTCCGAGGAGTGGAGCTGCCAGGGCACGCTGGTGACCATGACACCGGGCTGGAAGAGCAGGCGGCCCTTGAGCCTGAGCGCGCTCTGGTTGTGCAGCAGGTGCTCCCACCAGCGGCCGACGACGTACTCCGGAATGTAGACGGTCACCACGTCGCGGGGTGAGCGGCGGCGCAGCGACTTGACGTAGTCGAGGATCGGCCGGGTGATCTCGCGGTAGGGGGAGTCGAGCATCTTCAACGGCACCGGGATGCCCCGTCGCTCCCACTCCTCCTGCAGCAGCCTCGCCTCCTCACCCTCCACCCCCACGGTGACGGCCTCCAGTGTGGAGGGCCGGGTGGCGCGGGCGTAGGCGAGGGCGCGCAGGGTCGGCTTGTGGATCTTGGAGACCAGGACGATCGCGTGGTTGCGGGCGGGCAGCATCGTCTCGTCCACCTGGATGTCCTCGGCCACGGCGAGTTCACCCGCCACGTTCTCGTAGTGGCGGTGGATGCCCTTCATGGTCAGGAACAGCACCGGCATGGCCACGCAGACGATCCACGCGCCGTGGGTGAACTTGGTGAGCAGCACGACCACCAGCACGACCCCGGTCATGATGCCGCCGAAGAAGTTGATGACCCGCGAACGCCGCATCTGAGCCCGGACCTTGGGGTCGGTCTCGGTTCTCAGGTGCCGGCTCCAGTGCCGGACCATGCCGATCTGGCTCAGCGTGAACGACACGAAGACGCCGACGATGTAGAGGTTGAGCAGCCGGCTGACGTCGGCCTCGAACCCCCAGAGCAGCAGGCAGGCGCCGGCGGCCAGGATGACGATGCCGTTGGAGAAGGCCAGCCGGTCGCCCCGGGTGTGCAGCTGCCGGGGCAGGAAGCGGTCCTGGGCCAGGATGGAGCCGAGCACCGGGAAGCCGTTGAAGGCGGTGTTGGCCGCGAGGAACAGGATCAGCGCGGTGACCGCGGCGATGGCGAAGAAGAACACCGACCCGTCGCCGAAGACGGCGTCGGCGACCTGGGCGATGATCGGCTGCTGGTAGTAGTCGGGGCCGGCGGGCCGGCCGTCGATGAGCATGTCGTGGGCGACGACGGCGGGGTCGGCGAGCTTGACGCCGGAGGCCAGGCCGAGCGCGATGATGCCGACGAACATGGTCACCGCGATCAGGCCCATCATCAGCAGCGTGGTCGCGGCGTTCTTGCTCTTGGGCTTGCGGAAGGCGGGCACGCCGTTGCTGATCGCCTCGACACCGGTGAGCGCGGCGCAGCCGGAGGAGAAGGCCCGCAGGATCAGGAAGGCCGCGGCGAAGGAGGTCAGGTTGGTCTGCTCGGCGACGATCTGGTAGTCGGCGGTGGGCGCGCGCAGCTCGTCGCCGAGGACGAGCAACCGGAAGCCTCCCCATGCGACCAGGCCGATGACCGAGATCATGAAGGCGTAGGTGGGGATGGCGAACGCCGCGCCGGACTCGCGGATGCCGCGGAGGTTGACCACTGTCAGCACGGCGACGATGACGATCGCGACCAGCGGTTTGTGCTCGGCGACGTAGGGGATGGTGGCGCCCACGTAGTCGACGCCGTTGGCCACCGACACGGCGACGGTGAGAACGTAGTCGACCATGAGCGCGCTGGCCACGGTGAGGCCGGCGTTCTGCCCCAGGTTGACGGTGGCCACCTCGTAGTCGCCGCCGCCACTGGGGTAGGCGTGCACGTTCTGCCGGTAGGACGCCACGACGGTGAGCATCACCACGACGACGCCGGCGGCGACCCAGGGGGCGAAGCCGTAGAACGACAGGCCCGCGATGGAGAGGATGACCAGGATCTCCTGCGGCGCGTAGGCCACCGAGGAGAGCGCGTCGCTTGCGAAAACGGGCAGCGCGATGCGTTTGGAGAGCAACTGCTCATGTAACTGCGTGCTACGCAGCGCACGCCCGATGAAGAGGCGCTTGACGAGGTCCGTGACCTTTGACACGTCTGCCGATGCTAGTGCCCATCTATACGCTCCGCTGACGCGGCACTCCCGAAACGGTTCATACTGGCTAAGTACGTTCGGGAACAAGATCCGCCTCAACGCGACCGGCGGGGGAGCATGCATATCGTGATCATGGGATGTGGCCGGGTGGGTTCGACTCTGGCGCACATTCTGGAGGACAGCGGCCACTCGGTCGCGATCATCGACCGGGATCCGCAGGCGTTCCGCCGATTGCGGGCCGGCTTCCGGGGCCGCCGGGTGACCGGCATTGGCTTTGACCGCGATGTCCTGGAAGAGGCCGGTATCGAGTCCGCCGGCGCCTATGTGGCGGTGAGCAGCGGCGACAACTCCAACATCATCTCCGCCCGGGTCGCCCGCGAGACGTTCGGCGTGGACAACGTGGTGGCCCGTATCTACGACTCCCGGCGAGCCGAGGTCTACCAGCGGCTGGGCATCCCCACCGTGGCCACGGTCCGCTGGACCGCCGACCAGATCCTGCGCCGGGTTCTTCCCGAGGGGGCCGAGCCGCTCTGGCGCGATCCGACCGGAGCCGTCGTGCTGGCCGAGGTGGCCTACCACCCCGGCTGGATCGGCGTCAGGACCAGGGACCTGGAGGAGGCCGCGGGCACCCGCCTGGCGTTCCTCAACCGGATGGGCGAGACCCTGCTGCCCCGGAACGACTCCGTGGTGCAGGAGGGCGACATCCTGCACGTCATGGCGGTCGAGAGCGACATGGAACGCATCAACAAGGTGCTCTCCGGGGCTCCGGAGGAGAGGCACTGATGCGCGTCACCATCGCGGGTGCGGGAGCCGTCGGCCGGTCCATCGCCGCCGAACTCCTGGAGAACGGTCACGAGGTCCTCCTGGTCGACGTCGACCCCAGGGCCATCAAGATCGATACCGTGCCGCGGGCCGAGTGGCTGCTCGCCGACGCCTGCGAGATCTCCTCGCTGGACGAGGCGGGCCTGGCCGACTGCCACGTGGTCGTCGCCGCGAGCGGCGACGACAAGGTGAACCTCGTCGTGTCGCTGCTCGCCAAGACCGAGTACGGCGTTCCACGCGTGGTCGCCAGGATCAACCACCCCAAGAACGAGTGGCTGTTCAACGAGTCGTGGGGCGTGGACGTGGCCGTCTCGACCCCGCGCCTGCTGAGCGCGCTGGTGGAGGAGGCGGTGAGCGTCGGCGACCTGGTCCGTCTGATGACCTTCCGCCAGGGGCAGGCCAACCTGGTCGAGCTCACCCTGCCCGAGGACGCGCCGGTCGTCGGGCAGCGCGCCGGCTCGGTGCCCTGGCCGACCGACACCGCCCTGGTCGCGATCCTGCGTGAGGGCCGGGTACTGGTCCCCACCGACGACGACCCGCTGGAGGCCGGGGACGAGCTGATGTTCGTGGCCAACCAGGAGGTCGAGGAGGAGCTGGCGCGGTTGCTGTCCCCGCACTGACCCCCACCCGAAGAGCAGTCGCCGGCCCGGCCCTCCCACCGTCCCGCCGCGAGGGCCGGACGGTGGTGTGGGGGCGGCCGGGAAAGACCCGGAGCGCCGGAGGGTTCCTCAGGGACTCGTCAGGGAGGCGGCGGCACCCGGGGACCGTCTCGGCGGCGGGTCAGGGGACGGCGGGCCTGACCGGGGTCCGGCCCCTGGCCAGCAGCCACACCATGGCGGCGAGGCCCGCGATCTGGAGCGGCCAGCCCATCACGATCTTGAGGATGCCCAGCTCGGCGACCGCGTCGTTCCCCCCGATGACGTAGACGGGGAACTGGACGGCCACCCGGATCACGCATGGGAGCATCAGCATCCAGGTGAGCCTGGAGCAGAGCCGCACGATGTCCGGATCCCCGCGCCAGGCCGTGGGGTCGCCGGTGACGGACCCGATCAGGAAGCCCACCACCGGCCACCTGACGACGATTGACAGCAGCATCGCCACGGCGTAGCCGGCGTTGTAGAGGATGCCCGGCAGGAAGACGTCCTTCGCCTCACCCGTGCGGGAGGCGAAGAACGCGCCGATGCCGATGCCGATCAGGCTGTTGACGACGAACTGCGGCGTCGACCGTTGCAGCAGCCGGACGATCAGCAGCGCCACCGCGGTGGAGACGCTGACGATCAGTGACGGCTTCAGCTCGGAGGTGACGATCCACATCACGGTGAAGGCGATCGTGGGCACGGCGGCCTCGATGACGCCCCGCACGCCGCCGAAGGCCTTGGCGAGCTGACTGCGCATCGCCGCCTCCACCGTGGCGTGCGCGGTGTTCCCCTCGGTGGTGCTCATCTTCTCGCTCACCGCTCCGTGGTCGTCGATCGCTCACGCACCGCCCGCCGGGCGCAGCTCGTATCTGGGATTGAACATCACCTTGCGCCCGTCCTGGAGGCTGACAAGCCCCTCGGCCAGCAGCATCCGGCCCGGCTCGATGCCGGCGATCCTCCGGCGCCCCAGCCAGACCAGGTCGATCACATCCGAACCGTCGTAGAGCTCCGCTTCGAGCGCGGGCGCACCCCCGCGAGGGCGCAACGTCACCGTCCGTAGTGTACCGGTGACGCAGAATCGGCGCCGGCCGCCACACGAGGCGATGGGCGTCGCGCCGTGGCGATCGAGGTCCTGCTGGAGTTCGCTGGCCTCCAGTTCGGCCTGACTCGTCGTCAGCCGCCGGAAGAAGCCTCGAAATCCGCCTTGTTTATGCGGTTCCTGAGAACCCACGACCTCTCCTTCACATACGTGTTGAATCAGCGTACGCGATCCCCCATGTCAGCGAAGCTCGGCGATCTCCGGACCACGCTCGAACGGCTTGAGGTCGGGCACCTCAGCCTGCTCGGCCTGCTCGGCCTGCTCCTCCACGGCCTGTCTGGCCTCCGGCGGAAGCCGCAGCTCGATCGGCTCCTTGGGTGCCATCGGCTCGTCACCGCGGACCACCACGATGTCACGGACGACGTCCTCCAGCGTGGCGGCGACCTCGGCGTCCAGCGCGGCACGGCCGCTGATCACCGCGCGGAGGAACCAGCGCGGCCCGTCGACGCCGATGTAGCGGACCGGCTGGGCCACCCCGTCGGCCGGAACCCGCGCGGCCAGCTCGACCCCGAAGGGGCCTTGCTGCTCCTCCGCCGTACCGCCGGCGCCCTTCACGCCCTCGGCGAGCTCGGCCCGGACCTCTTCCCAGATCCCGCTGCGCTTGGGGGCCGCGAACGCGTGCACCTGCAGGGCGCTCTCCTCGAACACGACGACCGCGCCCACGATCTGGTCACCGGCCAGATTGAGCTGTACCTCGAAACCCGGATCGACCGGCAGGCGCAGCCCGCCGAGATCCACCCGTTCCCGCTGGGAGTGCTGCTCATCGGAGTCCCACGGGCCCGCCTCACGAGTCCGGGCCGGTTCGGCCCGCTCACCCCTTTCGGCCTGCTCGACCTCCCCGGCCGGGGCCGGAGACTCCTCACGACGACGACGTCCGAACACTTTCCTCACGCTCCTTGAAGGTTCACTGGTCGCTCTCCGCGGCCCCGCCTCACCGGTGACGACGGCGCCGCGGACCGCTCCGGCGGCGGACTCGTCGGCCGTTACACGGGGGCTCATCGGCCGGCTCCCTGTCAGCGGCCGGTGGACCCGAACCCGCCGACGCCTCGCGTCGAGCCGGGCAACCGGTCCACCTCGTAGAAAACGGCGCGCTCCACCCGCTGGATCACGAGCTGCGCGACGCGGTCCCCTCTGCGCAGCCGTACCGCGTCCTTGCCGTCGGTGTTGAGCAACGTCACTTTGATCTCGCCCCGGTAACCCGCGTCCACGGTGCCCGGCGCGTTCACGAGCGTCACACCGTGCCTGGTGGCCAGGCCGGAACGCGGGTGAACGAACGCGGCGTATCCGTCGGGCAGGGCGATCGCCACACCGGTGCCGACCACGGCCCGTTCGCCGGGCAGCAGTTCGACGTCCTCGGCGGCGTGGAGGTCGGCGCCGGCGTCGCCCGGGTGGGCGTAGGACGGCATCGGCAGCCCGGCGTCGAGCCGGTGGATCAGCACCTCGACCTTGCTGGTCACGGGTTCACCTCGTACTCGTGATGTTCGTCGACAATGGTCTGAAGATCTCCGTGCTTGGCGAAGTGCTCCATGCTCACCTCGATGAAGAGCGCCGCGGCCCGCACGGCGACCAGACCGTCCGGTGAGCCGATCCGCCCCTCAGCCTCAAGGTACGCCTTCCTGCCCGAGGTTCCGGTACACCAGGCACGCAGGTGCAGGGTGGTGCCGACCGGAACGGGCGCGAGATAGTCGGTCTCCAGCCGCCCGGTGACGTAGGGACGCTGGAAGAGCCAGATCGACATACCGATGATCTCGTCCATCGCCGCGGCCAGCAGGCCGCCGTGCGCGAGGCCCGGCGCGCCCTGGTGCGCCTCCCCCACGGTGAACTCGGCGACCACCGTGAGCCCGTCGGGGGTGACGGCGTTCAGGTGGAGACCGGTCGGATGCCGGGATCCGCAGCCGAAGCAGTTGCTGTAGTGGGAGCCGAGCGGGGTGCCGGGGGCGGGCGCGTCCGGGTGCGCCTCCGGCGGTGCCGCTCCCGGTGGAGGGGTTGTCAGCGTGGAACGGGTCACGGAGCAGAACGTTACCCCCTGTGCTGGGGGGATTCCTCATTCGGCGGACCGGCGGGACCGCCCGCTCCGGCGGTGTCCCCCCGTCCCGCCCGTCCGGAGCCCTCTCCCCGTCCGGCGGATCCGGCGGCACCTGACCCGGCGGGCTTCTCCGGCGATTCCACGCCCACCTCCACGCCCACCTCCGAACCCGCCACCCGCCCCGCCGCCGAATCGGCCGGCGGAGCTCCCGCCTCCGGAACCTCCGCGTCCGGAGGCCCGGTATCCGGCACGGGTGGATCGCTCATGAGCGCCGGCAGCGACCGGTAGATCACAGCCGCGACCGGCACCGCCACCGCGGCGCCGGCGATGCCCGCGACGATACCGCCCACGGCCAGCACCAGGATGATCGCCAGCGGGTGGAAACTCAGCGCCCTGCCGACGATCAGCGGCTGGAGGACGTGGTTCTCCAGCTGCTGCTCGACGAGCAGGATGCCCAGGAAGATCAGGGCGTAGATCGGGCCCTTCGCGCCGAGGGTCACCACGGTGGCGACCCCGCCGGCGAAGAAGATTCCGACGATGGGGATGAAGCTGGCCAGGAAGATCAGCACGGCGAGCGGCGCCCAGAGTGGCACGCCCATCCCGGCGAGCACGATGCCCATGACCACACCGTGCACGGCGGCCACCGCCACGGTGCCCTGCACGTAGTGCGAGAGGGTCACCCAAGCGATCCGCCCGGCCCGGTCGACCCGGGGCGCGGCCGAGCCGAACGCCCTCAGGAACCACGACCAGATGCGATCGCCGTCCTTGAGCAGGAAGAAGGTGACAAAAAGCAGCAGCACCAGGGAGGCGAGCACCTCCAGCGCCACCGTGGCGCCGGTGAGCACGGTCTGGGTGATCTGGTTGCGCTGCGCGGTGACCTGCGTGGCGATCTCGTCGATCCACTTGGTGAGCTGGTTCGGCTGCAGGTGCAGCGGGCCGGTGTAGAACCACTGCTCCACGGTCTTGGAGGTCGCCTTCACCTGGTCGACCAGGCCGGGGAACTCGTCGTTGGCCCGCAGCCCGATGAACCAGCCGGTGCCGCCCATCACCGCGAACGCGATCAGCATGGTGATCCAGGTGGCGTAGATCGGACGTATGCCGACCGCCCGGAGCCTGCGGGTGATGGGGAACAGCAACGCGGTCAGCAGCAGTGCGACGGCCACCGGAAGGATCACGATGTGTAACGTCGCGATGAACTGCGCAAAGTAGAACACCGCCCAGCCAATAATGATCAGACACAGGCTCCAGACGGCTATGCGGAGCAGGATGCGCGGCACCAGCTGTGTCAGACGTTCCCGATCGGAGATCACACCATCCAGACTGTCACGCCCCGGCTTGGAATGCGCATGGTTATCGGCCGGACACGGAGCGGAGGACCCGGCTGCGCGGCCGGACCCTCCGCGCACGGTCGGTATCAGCGCTCCCCCGGTGGCCGGGCGATCACCCTGTCGTCGAGATAGCAACTGCAGTTGCCGCAGCCTGGAGTCATGCTCTTCTCCCTCACACGTCGTCTTTCGACCGTACGGCAGGAGCGTCCGACGGAAAGGACAGATTCACGTGTGGATCGGGCGGGGACGGCCGGCGGGTCACCCCAGGGCATGGCGTCACGTGCCGCCGGATCGGAGGAGACTAGTCTTCTCCTGCGGAGCCAAAACCCGCGTGGAGCGCGCGAAGGGGAGGGAGCCACATGGCCGACAAGACCGAGAAGCAGGACATGGCATGGCGGGCCATCGGTGGCCTGGTGGGACTCGTGACGGCCTGGGGCGCCAGAAAGGTCATCGGGTTCGCCTGGGAGAAGACCACCGGCAGGAAGCCCCCGGCGGACAGCGAGTCGCTGGACATCGGCCTGGGTGAGGCGATCGGCTACGCCGTGGTGATGGGGGTGGGCATGCAGGTCGCGCAGATCGTGGTCGCCCGCACCGCCAGGAAGCGCTACAACGCGTGGAAGGCCGTCAAGGGCACGGCCAGGGAGGTCGCCTCCTGACGCCTTCCGGCGGTGGGGCGTGCCGTACCACGGGGGTCAGGATTCGAGTGCGGCGAGAAACTCCTTCGCCCAGCGGTCCACGTCGTAGGTCGCGACCCGCCTGCGGAGCGAGCGCATCCGCCGTGACAGGTCGTGCGGTGTGGCCCGCATCGCGGCCAGCATGGTGCGCTTGAGTCCGTCCACGTCGTAGGGGTTGACCATGAACGCCTGCCGCAGCTCGTCGGCGGCCCCGGCGAACTCGCTGAGCACCAGCGCGCCGCGCAGGTCGTTGCGGCAGGCGATGTACTCCTTGGCGACCAGGTTCATCCCGTCGCGCAGCGGGGTCACCACCATCACGTCCGCCGCCAGGTAGAGCGCGGCCAGCTCCTCCCTGCCGTAGGACTGGTGCATGTACTGCACGGGCTGCTGACCGAACTCGCCCTGCTCGCCGTTGATCCGGCCGACCTGGAGCTCGATCGAGTCGCGCAGGCGCATGTACTCCTCGACCCGCTCCCGGCTCGGCGTCGCGATCTGCACGAACGCCGCCTCCCCGGGTTTGATCGAGCCCTCCGAGAGCAGTTCCCCGAACGCCTTGAGCCGCTGGCCGATGCCCTTGGTGTAGTCGAGCCGGTCCACGCCGAGCAGCATGCACTCGGGGTCTCCCAGTTCGGTGCGGATCTCCTTGGCGCGCTCGATGATGTGCGGTTCGCGGACCAGGGAGTCCAGCTCGCCGAAGTCGACCGATATGGGGAACGCCGCGGCCCGCACCACCCGGTCGCCCACGTGGATCTCGTTCTTGTGGTGCTGAAGGCCGAGGAGGCGGCGGCAGAGCCGGATGAAGTTCGACGCGCCGCCGGGGCGCTGGAAGCCGACCAGGTCGGCGCCGAGCAGGCCCTCCACTATCTCCCGGCGCCAGGGCAGCTGCGAGAACAGCTCGACCGGCGGGAAGGGAATGTGCAGGAAGAAGCCGATGCGCAGGTCCGGGCGGAGTTTGCGCAGCATGGCCGGGACGAGCTGGAGCTGGTAGTCCTGGATCCAGACCACCGCGTTCTCCGCGGCCTCCTCGGCGGCGGCACGGGCGAACCGGTCGTTGACCGCGCGGTAGGCCTCCCAGGTGAGGCGTGAGTAGGCCGGGGGGGCCACCACGTCGTGATACAGCGGCCAGAGGGTGGCGTTGGAGAAGCCCTCGTAGTAGAGCTCGACCTCCGACTCCGACAGAGGTACGGGGATGAGCTGCATGCCGTCGTGCTCGAAGGGGTCGAGATACTCGCCGGGGGCGCCGTGCCAGCCGATCCAGGCACCTTCTCTGCGTTGGAGGACGGGGGCGATCGCGGTGACCAGGCCGCCGGGGCTGCGCCGCCACATGTCGTCACCCGCGCGGTCAACGGGGAGGCGGTTCGCGACGATCAAAAATGAACTGCGGCCCTGCACAAAGTCCTCCAGGTAGTCGGTCTACTGGTAACAACTACCCAATTCAGACGTTTCTATGACTTACCGGGTGGAAGTACCCGATGAATTCTCAAATCATCCCGAACAACACCGGCGAGCTTCCTCGTCGCGACCCGGTTGAGGGCTCCGCCGGCCACGGCTCCGGTGAGGAAGGGGCCGAGGGTGCTCAGGTGACGTCCGAGAGTACGCATGAGACGGTTGCGCAGCGCCGTCTTGGTGGCCGCGCCGAGCGCGAGGGTGACCGAGGCGGGGGCCATCGGGTCGACACCACGCTGTCTGGACCAGGCCGCCACGAAGACCATGGCCCGCTGGGTACCGGTACCGGGCACCCGCACACCGTACACCTCGTGCAGTTCGGCGAGGAGCTTGACCTCGATCGCGGCGACCACGAGGGTCTCGGCCACGAGCTGGGCGGGGGCGGAGAGGAGCAGGGGCGGGGCTGCGAACTCCGCCGCCGCGAGGGCGCCGCCGATGGCGCCGACGGTCATGGTGGCCTTGGCCGCGGTCCGTACGAGGTCGTCGGCCAGAGCCTCGGAGGTGAGCCCGTGATGGTGCTCGGAGAGGGTCGCCAGATCACGGATGGGGATGCGGGGCGCGACGGCGGTGAACACGTCAGCCAGCCACCGGCCCCGGCCCACCCCCGTGGCCTTGGCCTTTGTGGAGCCTCTGGCCAGCGCCGCCGTCAGACGGCCGAGCAACCGCCGTCGCTCGGCACCGCCCATGTCATCGGACTCCACGAGCCTGCCGACGAGCTCAGCCACCTCCCTGTCCGGCGTGCCGCCCTCCCGATCCGGTGCGCCGGTCGACTCCCCGGCCGTGGAGTCGCCCGGCTCGGCATCGGTCTGTCTGTTCTCTGACGTCATGTCGCGGAACCTCCTCAAGGCTGCCCTGGAGCCCTACCCGTCGATGGACGGACACACATCGGACAGGCCGTCGGAACATCGTCAGGCCGCGCACTCCTTGCAGATCTGCTGACCGTTCCTCTCAACGGCCAACTGGCTGCGGTGATGCACCAGGAAGCATCGCGCACAGGTGAACTCGTCGGCCTGACGAGGAATCACCCGGAGCGAGAGCTCCTCGTTGGACAGGTCCGCGCCCGGCAGTTCGAGCGACTCGGCGAGATCCGTCTCGTCGATGTCGATGCTGCCCGAGGACTTGTCGGTACGGCGTGCCTGCAATTCTTGAAGACTGTCCTCGTTGAGGTCGTCGTCAGTCTTGCGTGGGCTGTCGTAGTCGGTAGCCATCGGTCTGCTCCATCCCCCTCGTCTATCTGTCTGCGCTTGTCAATCTGTCTGCGCTCGTTCGCGCGTGTGTAACGTTCGAGAGGCTCAACTTGTGCCCGATCCGCCAGATAGATTCCTGCTTCGGTACCCCGTCGGAATGGTCGTCGAACCTCCCCACACGTGAGGGACCCACCGCCAGTGGCCACGGTTAGCCAAATATGGCGTAAACCACAGCATTGGCGACATGCACCACCGTGTTCGACGGCACATCCAACCACATGTACGGCGTGAACGAGACGCCCCCCGCCGGATCAGCGCGACTGAAGTCTCACCGTCACCACGAGACCTCCCCCGTCCCTGGGGACCGCGGTCACATTACCCCCGTGAGCGCGCACGACGGCACGGACGATCGACAACCCGAGACCGGCCCCCTTGGACGAGTCGACCCGGTCGGCGTTGAGCCGCCGGAAAGGCTCGAACAGACTGCCCACCTCATACGCGGGCACGTGCGGTCCGGTGTTGGCCACCTGAACAACCAGTGCGCCCTCCACCATTCCCGTGCGCACCCACAGACGGCCGGACTCGGGCAGGTTGTGCTTGATGGCGTTCTCCACCAGGTTGGCCACGCAGCGCTCCAGGAGCACCGGATCGCCTACGGTACCGGCGTTCTGGAGCTCCGTGGTCACGGTGACGCCGGCCTCCTCGGCACGCGGGGCGAGCTGTTCGACCGCGGCCTGGGCGACGTCCTTCATCTCCACCGGCTTGCGCACGCTCAGCTCGCGCTCACTGCGGGCCAGCAGCAGCAGGCCCTCGATGAGACGCTCGTTGCGGGCGTTGACCTCAAGGAGGGTACGGCCCAGCGCCTTGAGATCCTCCGACGCCTCCGGGTCGCCCAGCGCGATCTCCAGAACCGTCCGGTTGATCGTCAGGGGGGTGCGGAGTTCGTGCGAGGCGTTGGCGACGAACCTCCGTTGTGTGTCGAACGCCACATTCAGCCTGGTGAGCATGGCGTCGAAGGTGTCGGCCAGCTCCTTGAGCTCGTCGTCGGGCCCCTTGAGGTCGATCCGCTCGTGGGCCAGGGTGCTGCCGGAGAGCTTGCGGGCCGTCACGGTCATCTGCTGGATCGGCTTGAGCGCGCGGTCGGCGACGAGGTAGCCGATGATGGTCGCCAGGACGCCCACCCCGGCCAGGGCGAGCAGCGACCGGGTGAGCAGGGCCTCGCGCGCCCTGTCGATGGCGAGGTGCAGGTAGACGTTCCACCGCTGTTCGAGGTCGGCCGCGAGGGACGGCGGGAAGCCGTCCAGGTCGAGCGGCGGCCACGCCTTGTCGATCGCCCAGCCCACCATGATGTAGATCACGAACAGGAGGAGGACCCCGGCCATGAAGAACATCGCGCCGTAGGTGATGGTGAGCCGCCACCGGATGCCGACCCGGCCGACGATCGCCCCCATCCGCTCCAGGGGGGTGGACCGCGGAGAGACCGCGCCGGGCGGCGGCGGCCCGTCCCAGACCGGCGGCCCGGTGGGCGGCGGCGGCTGGAGTTTCACCGGAAAGGCCGGGGACGGCCGGCCGCCGTTGCGGGGGAGCCGCTCGGAGTGCGGGCTGATCATCGGGTGGGTCGGCACGGACTGGCCGGGCTCTCCCGTCGGAAAACCCACGCGCCGTTCCTCTCCCCCGCCCGCCGGCGTACTCACAACTTGTATCCGACCCCGGGCACCGTCTCGATCACCTGAGGCTCACCCAGCTTCTTCCTCAGGGTCATCATGGTGACGCGCACCACGTTGGTGAACGGATCGATGTTCTCGTCCCACGCCTTGTCCAGCAGGTCCTCCTGGCTGACGACCGCGCCCTCGGCGCGCATCAGCTCCTCCAGGACCGCGAACTCCTTCTTGGTGAGCGCGATCTCCTCGCCGTCCCTGGTGACCAGGCGCCTGCCCGGGTCCAGGCGGACCCCGGCACGTTCCAGCACCGGCGGCAGCGCCGGGGCCGAGCGGCGGCCGAGCGCCCGCACCCTGGCCACCAGCTCGATGAACACGAAGGGCTTGGCCAGGTAGTCGTCGGCGCCCAGCCCCAGCCCCTCCACCTTGTCGTCGACGTCGCCGGACGCGGTGAGCATCAGGATCCGGGAGGCGGTCCGCTCGGCCACCAGGCGGCGGCAGACCTCGTCTCCGTGGACCTTGGGCAGGTCCCGGTCCAAGACGATCACGTCGTAGTCGATGTAGGCGGTCCGTTCCAGCGCGCCGGCACCGTCGTAGGCGACGTCCACCGCCATGGCCTCACGCCGCAGTCCCGTCGCGATCGCGTCCGCGAGCACCCGCTCGTCCTCCACCACAAGCACTCGCACGGCCTCTGGCACCTCCCCTTAAGATCTGCGAACAGCCGCCGGAACAGCTACTCATTGTCGCCGTACCCTCGTAAGACGGCGGTAAGGCCATACCTCCATCACCACAATGCGTGATGTAAGGCACATATAGGTTTAGCCGCCCGGCGGCGGTGGGTACAGCCCGAAGCCAGCCCCTTGCCGACCCGGCCTTCAACCCCCGTGAGAAAGAAGGTGAGATGGGCGAGTTCACCACCACGATCGAACACCGCCTCGACCAGGCATACAAGAACCTGCAAGAGGCCCGGTCCTCCGGCGATCACTACCTCGCCGACACCTTCACCGCCGAGATCGAGGATCTCCACCGTCTGGCCACAGACAACGGCATCCCCATCCAGCGCTGATGCGAAGGAGCCCCCCGGGGGCGCCCCGGGGGGCTCCTTCGCGTCCGGTCTCCTCCGATCCGGCCCACGGTCCGGTGTGCGGCGGGCGCCCGCCGCACACCGCGTGTCCCCCCGCGCCGGGCGCCCGCACGGGTCAGGCGTCGCGTTCGGGGTCGAGCGGGACCAGCAGTTCGTGCAGTTCAGCGAAGAGCCCCGGTGCCGCGCAGATCGTCAGCTCGGGACTGTACGGCCTGCCGCGCAACCCGCCGATCCTCGCCCCGGCCTCGACGGCGATGAGACCGCCGGCCGCGTAGTCCCAGTACTCCGGGCCGCGTTCGTAGAAGCCGTCCACCCTCCCTGCCGCCACCGAGCACAGATCCAGGGCCGCCGAGCCGCCGCGGCGGATGTCACGGACACGTGGCAGCACGTGGGCGAGCACCTCGGCCTGGACCTTCCGCCGGCCGGTCCCGTAGCCGAACCCGGTGGCGATCAGCGCCCGGTCCAGCGGCACCCCGGTGTTGCAGCGCAGCCGCTCCCCGGCCAGCCAGGCGCCCTCGCCCCTGGCCGCGGTGAACACCTCGCCCCGGGGCACCGCGTTGACCACGCCCGCGACGACCTCGCCGTCGACCTCGACCGCGATGCTGACCGCCCACTCGGGCAGGCCGTACAGGAAGTTGACCGTCCCGTCGATCGGGTCCACGATCCAGCGGACCCTGCCGTCACCGGTCAGACCGCCCTCCTCGCCGAGGATCGCGTCGCCGGGCCTGATCTCCCTGATCCGGTCGCGGATCAGCCGCTCCGACGCCCGGTCGAGCGCGGTCACCACGTCGGTGGGGCTGGACTTGGTCGCCAGCACCTCGGGGCGGGCGGGCCGTTTGGCCGTGAGCATCTCCCCTGCCTCCCTGGAGATCTCCTCGGCCAGCCGGGCGAGGGTCACGACGCTCTCCACGGCCGTCTCCCTCCGCTCGCTCGCGCGCCCCGCGTGAGGATCCGCGCCCGCGTCTCCGTCCGCCCACCGGCCCCCGGCCCCGGCCCACCCGGCCTCACGACAGCGACTCCGGCCGTTTCCACTCCTGACCCAGGACGTGCTGGGCCAGGAAGGCGAGCACGGTCTCGTACCAGACCACGACGTTGCCGGGTTTGAGCACCCAGTGGTTCTCGTCGGGGAAGTACAGGAACTTCGACTCCACCCCCGTACGCCGCAGGTCCCACCAGAGCCGCAGCCCCTCGCCGACGGGTACCCGGTAGTCCCGGTCCCCGTGAACGACCAGCATCGGCGTGCGGATGTCGTCCAGCGACAGGTGCGGGGAGAGCGCGCGGTACAGCTCGCCTCCCGGGACGCCGAACTCGCGCTGCCAGTACATGGCCGCGTCGGTGGTGCCGGCGAACTGATCCAGGTTCCAGAGCGAGGCGTGGGTGACGATCGCCCTGAACCGGTCGGTGTGCCCGGCGATCCAGTTGGCCATGTAGCCGCCGAACGAGCCGCCCAGGGCCGCGGTCCTGGCCGCGTCGATCTCGGGCAGCTCCAGCGCGGCGTCCGTGACGGACATCAGGTCGGCGTGGGTGCGGGGCCCCCAGTCACCCCAGCCGCGCCGGATCATCTCGGGGCCGTACCCGGTGGACAGGCACGGATCGGGCAGCAGTACGGCGTACCCGTGCTGGGCCATGATCCACGGGTTCCACCGCCAGGACCAGTCGTTCCAGCTCGACAGCGGACCGCCGTGAACCCAGAGCAGGAGCGGGGCCGGGCTCTCCTCCGAGGCGTCCCGCGGCAGCACCAGCCAGGCCCGGACCGCCGCGCCGTCGTCGGCGGTCGCGGTGACCTCGGTCAGGGTTCCGGGAAGTCCGTACTCGGGGGCCGGGGAGGCCAGTTCCTCGACCGTGCCGGCGGCGGTGACGCGGACCGGCCGGGGAGCACGGTCCACCGCGCCGCGCAACGCGTAGACGGCGCCGTCGGGTGCGACGTTGAGCGACAGATAGGCACCGTCGTCAGGGGTGAGCCTGACCGGCTCCGAGCCGTCTGCCGGGACGTGGAAGATCGGGCGGCGGCCCCGGTGGTCGGCGGCCAGGTACAGCGACCGGGAGTCGGGCGCCCAGGCGAAGTCCACCGGCCACAGTTCGCCGCCGGCGGCGTGCCCCTCGCCCGTGGCCAGGTCCGCGATCCACAGGGTGACCTCGGGGATCCGGACGGTGTCGGCGTGGCTGGTGCGCACGCACGCGACCAGCCGTCCGTCGGGAGAGATCCTGACCGGCCCCTCGAAGTCGTGACCGTCGGGCTCCCCCAGGATCCGCCGGGTGCCGGCGTCGGCCGTGTCGATCGCCACCAGCCGCCAGCCGAGCTCGCCGGCGGGCAGTTGAACCGCCCAGTTGGTCACGACCGTGGCGCCGTCCGGCGTGACGTCGTAGGAGGATTGGAACAGCGCCTGCCCCGGCTGCGGGGTGAGGTCCCTGACCTGGGTCAGCCGGTCGTCCCCGAGGGTTCCGGCGAACAGCCGGGCCTCACCGGGGCCGAGGTCGTGGTCCCAGTGACGGACCGGGTAGCTCTCGTGCAGGATCGCGCCGACCCCGCCGTCCCTGCGGTTCGCGCGCCGCTCGGCCTCGGTGGCCTCGTCACCGGGAAGCACGTCGGAGCCGAAGACCACGCTCGGCCCGCCGACGGCGAACCCGGTCACCCCGCCGGGCCGGGAGGCGATCTGCCTGGCCTCGCCCCCGGTTCCCGGGAGCAGCCAGAGCGTGGAGACGTCGTCGTCGGGGTCCTTGACGGTCGCGTCGGGGCGGCGGGAGCAGAACAGGAGATCACCGTCGGCGGTGAACTCCGCCCCGGCCTCACCCCGCGCGGACCTGGTGAGCCGGTACGGCGCGCCGCCGTCGAGGGGAATCTCCCACAGGGACGTCCCGTAGGACTTGCCGTCGGGGTTCAGTGCCTGGACCACGCCGACCAGGCGAGTGCCATCGGGGGAGAGCCGCAGGGATGTCACCCGCGGTAAGCCGACATAGTCGCGGATGTCGCTAAATGGCGTCACGCTCCGAACCTACCCCGCGTGTCTTCTCCGATCACGTATTCGGGAAAGGCCCGCTTTTCGAATGAGCCGCAGTGACCGGGCGTGAGGACGTCCCGGCATGCGGTTTGATGAGTGTCATGGGGACTTACGACGCACTGCTCGTCGTCTCGTTCGGGGGACCTGAGAAGCCGGACGACGTGATGCCGTTTCTGGAGAACGTGGTGCGGGGCCGGGAGGTCCCCCGCGAACGGTTGCTGGAGGTCGAGGCGCACTACCAGCGCTTCGGGGGGCACAGCCCGATCAACCAGCAGTGCCGCGACCTGATCGCCGCCGTCGAGCCGACCGTGGACCTGCCGGTCTACTGGGGCAACCGCAACTGGCCCCCCTACCTGGAGGACACGCTGCGCCGGATGGCCGCCGACGGCGTACGCCGGGCGGCCGCCCTCGTCACCGCCGCCTACAGCTCCTACTCGGCCTGCCGGCAGTACATCGACGACATCGCGCTGGCCAGGGCCGCGGTCGAGGGCGCCCCCGAGGTCGTCAAACTCCGTCACTACTTCGACCACCCCGGCTTCGTCGCGGCCATGGTCGACCACACCCGAGAGGCCCTGGAGCGGCTGCCCGCCGAGCACAGGGACGCCGCGCGGCTCGTCTTCACCGCGCACAGCATCCCGGTCTCGATGGCCGACACGGCCGGGCCGCGCGGCGGGGCTTACAGGGCGCAGCTGCTGCGGGCGGCCTCGGCGGTCACCGCCGGGCTCGGCGGCGGGCGGGAGTGGGACCTGGTCTGGCAGAGCCGGAGCGGCCCGCCGCACATCCCGTGGCTGGAGCCCGACGTCTGCGACCACCTGCGCGGGCTCGACGCCCCGGCGGTGGTGCTGGTGCCGATCGGTTTCGTCTCCGACCACATGGAGGTCGTCTACGACCTCGACGTGGAGGCCGCGGACCTGGCCGCGAGGATCGGCCTGCCGCTGGCCAGGGCCGCGACCGCCGGCACACACCCCCGGTTCGTCTCGATGGTCGGCGAGCTGCTCGCCGAGCCCGAGCCGGTCCCGTGCGCGGCCACCTGCTGCCCGGCCCCGCCCCGCCGTCACAGGTAGCCGCCGCGCGGGCGCCAGGGGCCGCGCGTCGGGGGCGGGCGTCACAGGCGGGCGTCAGGGGTAGGCCGAGGCGTAGGCCCGGGCGATGGACATGACCTTGCCGACGTACGACCAGGAGTGGTTGTAGAACCAGACGGCCTTCTCCAGCTTCGCCCCGCCCTGGCCCGCGCCGTTGGCACACAGGTAGCCGGCCGCCGAGGGGACGGCGTCGTAGGCGCTCCAGATGTCGGCGGCGCCGTCACCGTCACCGTCGACGCCGTAGGCCTTCCAGGTGGCGGGCATGAACTGCATCGGCCCCAGGGCCCCCGCGGACGACGGCCCGTTGTCGCGTCCGTGTGAGCTCTCCACCTGCCCGATCGCGGCCAGCACCGTCCACGACAGACCAGGGCAGACGGCCGCCGACCTGCGGTACAGCTCCAGATAGCTGCCGGGCCGCCCGACCGTGGCCCGCCGGGCCGGGCGCGCCTCCCCTCCACCGGCCGTCCCCGTCGCGCTCCCGCCCTTCGCGGTGTCCCCCGCCCCGTCTCCGGCCTTCTCCCCCGCGCCGCTCCCGTCCCCGGTCCCGGCCGCCGTTCCGTCCGCGGTGGCCTTCGCGGTACGGCTCCCGCCCACCGTGACCACCTGCGCGCCCGAACTCAGCAGCTTGCGCACTCCGGCGCTCAGGGCGGCCGTCGCCTCCTTGGGACCGTGCACCAGCAGTGCCACACCGGGCAGCAGGCCGAGCCGCCGCCCGGTCTCGGTGCCCACCAGGCCGTCGACGCCGGGCAGGCCGAACGAGGCCGACGCCGCGAGCCGGAGCCGGGGGCCGCCGTCGACCTGGTACCGCGAGCCGAGGACCAGCCCGAGGCGGCGCACCGCCGAGCCGTCGGCGACGAACTCCCCCCTGGCCAGCGCGCTCCACACCTCCGGATGGCCGGCGACGGCCTCAGGGACCCAGGCCCGGAACCTCGCCGGATCGACCGCGAGCAGGTTGAGCCCGGTCCCCGACACCCTGACCGCCCCGCCGTCGAAGGAGTCGATCTTCTGGACGTGCCTGAGCCGGGAGATGTCCTCCTTGGTCCGCTCCGGCAGCGTCGTCTGGGAGACCACGAGCAGCCGGGGCGGGGTGGGGGTGACTCCCGGGCCGCCGGTGACCGGGGACGCCGAGGTCTCGGGGGCCGGCTCCGCCGGCGCCGTACCGGCCGGTGTGGGGTCGGCCCGTACCGGCTCGGCCTGCGGGACGAGCCTCGTCAGGTCCCGGACGCCGGGGTCGGCGACGGAATCGGCGACGGTGGCCGTGGGGGAGTCGGCGGGGCGGGTGACGATGAGCACCGCGCCCCCGATGGCCACGAAGGCGATCACGGCCAGCATCGTGACGAACACCCCTAACCTGGGAAGATGCCACACTGCGCCCACGTTAGCCCCAAGTGACCATGATGTGTGGCATTGCATAATAAGTCGCATGAAAAACGATTTGCCGAGTGGCGGACCGGTACGGAATCGTCGATACGATCCACGCCCATACCGTGCGAAAGGGGACTTCCAGTGGTCGGGCCTTACCGGAGGCTGTTCAGCAGGCCCGGCGTCAAGGGATTCGTCGTCGCGGGGTTCTTCGGGCGGATGCCGATGTCGATGCTGGGCATCGGCATCGTGCTGCTGGTCCAGGCGCTCACCGACTCCTATGCCGTGGCGGGCGCGGTCGCGGCCACCGTCAGCGTCTCCTACGCCGTCGCCGCCCCCCTGACCGGACGCCTGGTGGACAGGTTCGGCCAGGCCAGGGTAATCGTCCCGCTCGTCCTGACGCACGGCGCCGCACTGACGGGGCTGATGCTCTGCGGGGAATTCGGCGCGCCGATATGGACGCTGTTCGCCACCGGCGTCCTGGTCGGGGTGAGCGCGGTCTCGCTCGGCTCACTGGTGCGGGCCCGCTGGTCCCATCTGCTGACGGGATCGGACGACCTGCACGCCGCCTTCTCCTTCGAGTCGGTCGCCGACGAGATGATCTTCGTCGCCGGACCGGCGCTGGTCACCGCCCTGGCCACCTTGGTCAACCCGTACGCCGGCCTGATCGTCGCCCTGGTGTGCACGCTGGCGGGCACCCTCGCCTTCGCGATGCAGCGCGGCACCGAGCCGCCGACCGAACCGGACGGCAGGCACCCGGGCAGCCCGATCACCATCCCGGGGATCGCACTGCTCTCGTGCGTCTTCCTGGCGATGGGGACGGTGTTCGGCTCACTGGACCTGATCACCGTGGCGTTCGCCGAGGAGCGCGGGGCCAAGGCCGCCGCGGGGCTGCTGCTCGCCGCGATCGCGAGCGGAAGCCTGGTCTCCGGGCTCTGGTACGGCGCGCAGCGGTGGAGGATCTCCCTGCGCAGCCGGTTCGTCCGCGCCCTCGGGGTGTTCGCGGCCGGCCTGACCCCGATCACACTGATCGGGGACGTCAGGATCATGGCGGCGGCGATGTTCCTCGCCGGCCTGGCCATCTCTCCGACGATCATCACGGGCTACACGCTGATCGAGCAGCTGGTCCCCGCCCGCCTGCTCACCGAGGGCATGTCGTGGCTCTCCACCTCGGTCGGGTTCGGCGTGGCGCTCGGCGCCTGGGCCGGCGGGCGGCTCACCGACACGTTCGGCGCCTCCAACGCCTACGCCCTCCCGTTCGCCTCCGCCCTGCTGGCCATGATCATCGGAGTCGCCGGCTCCGCCTGGCTGCGGCCCCCTGTCCCACAGCAGCAATCATGAGTAGTGTTCATATTTGCCGCGAAGTGAGTGTGAACCGGCCCCACGGACGAACCATGCGCGCTTCGTGACGCCGACAGTCAGGGAGCAAGCATGCGTGACACCTTCCGCAACTGGGCCGGGAACCAGTCCATCACCCCGGCGCAGGTCCGCGCCCCCTCATCCACGGCGGAGACGGCGCGGGCCGTGCGGGACGCCGCCGCGGCGGGGCTGCGGGTGCGCATGGTCGGCACCGGGCACTCCTTCACCGGGATCACGCTGACCGACGGCCTGCTGCTCCGGCCGGACGCGCTGACCGGGATCCGCGAGGTCGGCGACGGCTGGGTGACGGCGGCGGCGGGGACGCCGCTCGGCGTGCTCAACGAGGAACTCGACCGGATGGGCCTGGCCCTGGCGAACATGGGCGACATCACCGCCCAGACCCTGGCCGGGGCCATCCAGACCGGCACCCACGGCACCGGCAGGGAGGCCGGCGGGCTCGCCGACCAGGTGCTCGGGCTGGAGCTGGTGCTCGCCGACGGCGAGGTCGTCACGGTGTCCGGCGACGGCACCGGGAGGATCCGCGACGGAGTGAGCGAGCGGGACCTGTTCGACGCGGCCCGGGTGGGGCTGGGCGCGCTCGGCGTGGTGACCGCGGTGACCTTCCGGGTGGAGCCGTCGTTCCTGCTGCGCAGCACCCGGCAGCCGATGAGGCTGACCGAGATCCTCGACTCGCTCGACACGATCACCTCGGACAACGAGCACCTGGACTTCTTCTGGCTGCCGCACACCGGCACCTGCCTGACCAAGCGCAACAACCGGAGCGCGGGGCCGGCCAACCCACCGAGCGCGTTCCGGCGCTGGCTGGACAACAGATTCCTGGAGAACACCCTGTTCGGCGCGGTGTGCGGGATCGGCGAGCGCCTCCCGGGCGCGATCCCCCGGCTGAACGCGATCTCGGCGGCGGCGCTGTCGGCCTCGACCCACACCGACACCTCCTACAAGATCTTCGCCAGTGTGCGGGACGTACGGTTTCTGGAGATGGAGTACGCCATCGCGCGCGAGCACCTCGGCCAGGCCCTCCGGGACACCCGCGACCTGATGGAACGGCGGGGCTGGAAGATCACGTTTCCGATCGAGGTGCGGGTCACCCCGCCCAGCGACGCGTGGCTGTCCACCGCCTACGGCAGGGACTCGGCCTACATCGCCTGCCACGTCTACCGGCCGACCCCGAACCCGGCGTACTTCGAGGGCGTGGAGGAGATCATGATCGGGTACGGCGGACGCCCGCACTGGGGCAAGCTGCACACTCGTGACGCGTCCTACCTGTCCACCGTCTACCCCCGGTTCGCGGACTTCCGGGCACTGCGCGACCGGCTGGACCCCGGACGGGTGTTCGCCAACGACCATCTGGGCACGGTGCTGGGCTGAGGGGTGCCACGGGGAGGCCCTCGCGGCCGGGCGCGGCCCGCGATCCACCGGACTTTTGGAGGCTTCCCGGCCGGGCCGGCGCTCGCCGCCCGTTCCCCGAATCGGCCCCGTCTCACAGGCTTCCGGTAAAGGCGTGCGTAAAGCCTCCCTCGAAGAATGACGCATCGGCGTGTCCCACCGTTACGACGGCGGGTACGGCGGGCAGATTCGCAGACGCCCTGCGCCGCTCAACCCAAGGGAGTCCGCCGGAGATGACCTTCTCCCGCCGTCCAGGCCCGCCGCCGCACACCGCGCCGGCGGCACTTCGCCCCGAGACCAGCGGGCCGGCCCCGTCACCGTCTCCCGGCTCTTGTCCCAAGTCCGCGACGGCACCCAGAGTTATTGGGGAGAATCCGTCGAGGACTCCGAACGTACTGCTCCGCACCGGTGCCCGATAAGTAGATGGATGGAGTAAATGTGACGGGCGTCACATCGCTGCGAGCCCCATCCAGGAAGGCGATGTTCGGACATGCCGGGTACGGTGCTGGCAGGCAACCGGCACACGCGAGAGACTCAAGGGTCCGGGGGAAGATTGAGCACGACGACGAAGGGACTCGCATGCAGGAGCTCCGACTCGTCGCGGTGAGTGAGGACGGGACCTATCTCGTGCTGGCGACGGCCGGCCGGGGTACCCGGTTCACGCTGCCCGTCGACGACCGGCTCCGTGCTGCCGTCCGCGGCAACTTCTCCCGTCTCGGCCAGTACGAGATCGAAGTGGAGAGTCCGTTGCGCCCCAAGGAGATCCAGGCCCGGATCCGTGCCGGCGAGACCGCGGAGGAGATCGCCGCCACGGCGGGTATCCCGGTCGAGCGCGTGCGATGGTTCGAGGGCCCCGTGCTCCAGGAACGTGAGTACATGGCTCAGCAGGCGCAGCGGTGCGCCGTGCGGCTGCCGGGCGACTCCGCTCCCGGTCCCACCCTCGGTGACCTGGTCGCCGAACGACTGACCCGGCGCGGCGTGCCCGCCGACGAGATCGACTGGGACTCCGCGAAACGTGACGACAACCTGTGGCGGATCAAGCTCGGTTTCGTGTGGAACGGTCACAGCCGCAACGCCGAGTGGATCTTCGATCCGCGCCGGCGGCACATCACGCCACACGACGACGAGGCCATGCGCCTGTCGGCCGGCGAGTACGTCGAGCCGGTCGAGGACACCACGGTCACCCCGTTCGTGCCCCGGGTGGCCAAGCTCGCGCCGGTGCCGCCCCTGGCACCGGAACCGCTGAACCAGCCCCCGGTGTCGTTCCCCTCGGTCCTGCGGCACGAGCCGGTCCAGCCCCGGACCGTCCACGTCGAACCCGAGCCTCCTGCGGCCCAAGCGGAGGCCGTGCCACCCGCGCCGCCCGCGGCCTACGTCCAGCCTCCGATGCCGCCGCTCCCCGCCGGATATGAGCCGCCGAGGTCCACCGTGCCACCGCTGCGCGCCCCGGACGCCGTCCCCTACGAACAGCCGATCAGGACCCCCGAGGTGGCCAGGGCGGCCGAGCCCGTCACCCGGATCAGGGTCTCAGAACCGGCTCCCGTCCCCGCCGGCCCCGTGGCCACCCCGGAGTCCGGCGCCTCGGAGAGGCCGGCCTCGGCCCCAGAGCCGGTCAGGGCGCCGGAACCGGCCGTGATCGCGAGGTCAGCCGTGCCCGCCCCCGTCGTGCCCGCAGGACCCGTCGAGGCGACCGGAGAACCCCGACCCGCCGCTCCCCCGGTCGCCGAACCGGCCGCCTCCTCCGCGGAGACCGAGGCCGGCGCCCCGCCCGCACCGGCCGTCGCGGAGACGGCCGAGGTCCCCCGTGTCTCCGAGTCCCCCTCCGCCGCGAGCACCGCCGAACCGGCCAAGGTGAAGCCGGAGCCCGCCCGCGAGCAACCCCCGGCCCCCGCTCCCGTGCCGGGACCGGCCCAGGAAACGCCGATAGCGGTGCCCGCGGCGCGCGTCAGCGTGGACGAGCCGGCCCAGCCGGAACCGGCCAGGGAGGAGGCGCCCGCGGCCGTCGCGGCGCAGGAGACGGAGGCCGCCAAACCGGTGCCCGACAAACCGGCGGAACCGCCCAAGCAGGCCCCGGCTCCGGCCCGGCCGGCGAAGAAGGCCCGGGGACGGCGCGCGTCCGTACCGACCTGGGACGAGATCATGTTCGGCGCCCGCCGCCAGGACTGACGACACTCCGCGAGGCGGGGTGAGACCGGAACGCCGGTCGCCCCCGCCTCGCCGTCCCTGGAGCCGCACGGTGAACCCGGACCGCGAGAGCCCGGAGCCGCCGGAATGTCGCCGGTCAGGCGTCCGGCGATCTGACCGCCACCCCCACGGGACACCCCGCAGGACCGCCGGTCACCGCGCGGCTTTCCCCTCCCCACCCGAGGCGGAGGTCTCCGCACTCACGGGGATTCGACGAACGGAGCGAGCCAGCCGGGGGTCACCTCGGCGGCGAAGGCCACCCCCGCCGCCGCCCCGACGTCGACCGCGTCGTACCCTCCGCTGCCAGCGCCCACCCCGGCGGTCACGGTCAGCAGGCCCGCCTGACGCTGGAACAGGGTCTGGGTCAGTTTCCAGCCGACCACCGCCCGCTCCTCCACCACGGCCTGGGAGCGGCGCAGCGAACCCGACCGGACCGACAGACGCTCCCCGTCGTAGGTGTGCCCCAGGGAGCGGTAACGGTCCAGGCCGAGCGGGACACCCAGCACCGCCAGCAGCAGAGCCACCGCCACCGGCCCCCACCAGAGCCGGGACCACGTCAGGGCGGCGAACAGCGCGCATCCCCCGACCAGCAGCCATGGGAAGACCGCGCGAAACAGCCTGCGTCTGCGCGCCGCCACCGGGTGAGCCCGCAGGCCGGTGGCGATCGGGCCGACCGCCTCGCCCACCACGTCCAGCAGGGTGGCGCGCGGCACCACCGGCATCAGCTGACCTCGGGTCTGCGAGTCGCCGAGGCCGGTCACGATCGCCCAGGCTCGGGCGACCCCGGCCCAGCGCTCGGCCACCCCCTCGACCAGCTCGAACCCGCGCACCCTGCGCCGCTCCAGCGACACGCTCCGGCGTGTGATCAGGCCACGCTCGGCGACGAGGTACCCCTCCCTGCCGCGCAGGGTGAAGTCCCAGTTGAACACCGCGTACATGATCGCACCGGCGACCGGCATGGCGAGCACCAGCAGCGCCAGGAGGCCCGCGAGGAGGAGCGGATGACCCCAGAGCCACTCGCCCGCGCCCACCACGGCGCGTCCGTCGATCCTGAGTTCCCTGCCCCACTGGAACGCCAGGCCCACGGCACCGGCCACCAGCGCGAACGGGGTCAGCAGGTAGGCCCCCGACAGCGGGCCGTAAGCGAGCCACCCGCGCGGTATCACGAAGAACACCCGCTCCGGATTCGTCTCGCCGACCTCGTGACGGGCCGTCGGGGAACCCCCGGCCGCCGCGGGCCCACCGGCGACCGCCGGGAGCCCGGCGACCTGGCCGGTCGCCGAAATCGCGGGGCCGGCCTTCCCCGGCACCGCCGCGGCCCCTCTCACCTGGGCGCGCCGCGCCATCCGGGCGCGCGCGTGCCAGAGCAGCACGGCCTTGAGCCGCTCCGCCTCCGCGACGGTCACGCCGTCGAGCTCACCCTCCTGCTTGTCCTCACCGCCCGCGCCGGTGTCGATCCTGAGCACCGCGATGCCGAGCAGGCGGTGCAGCGGCGGGTTGCTGACGTCGACACCGCGGATCCGCTCCAGCGGGACCGTCCGTACCGACCTGCTGATCAGTGACCGGCTGAGCTCCAGCCTGTCGCCCGTGACCTGGTAGGTGAAGGTGGCCCAGCGGACCGCGCTGTAGGCGACGGAGCCGATGACGCCG
The DNA here is from genome assembly GCF_040614315.1 of Streptosporangium sp. NPDC006007. Taxonomy (NCBI): domain Bacteria; kingdom Bacillati; phylum Actinomycetota; class Actinomycetes; order Streptosporangiales; family Streptosporangiaceae; genus Streptosporangium; species Streptosporangium sp. NPDC006007. The sequence continues at coordinate 274,964 of NZ_JBEXUG010000002.1, forward strand.
AAGGCCGCCCAGGCAAAGGAGCCGGGCGAGAACCCGCCGATGAACAGGACACCGGCCAGCGGCAGGAAGAGGGAGGGCAGCATCCGGATCGGGTCGGTCAGCAGCACCTTGGGGCTCAGCCGCAACGGCGGCCCGGTCGGCTGCGACCCGTGCCCCCCGGCGTCGGGCTCCTGGGCGCCGGGCTCCGCGAGGTCTCCGGAGTCCGGCGAAGAATCCGGGGAGACCGTCCGGGGGGCCGGCGGAGAGTCTGCGGGCA